>CAYTHZ010000035.1:0-9004 GCA_964437745.1 uncultured Candidatus Saccharibacteria bacterium | reverse complement strand
AGTTATATATTCGTATAAATTTGTACTTCGTAAAATTATGCCGAACAAACTGATTATTGCCAATTGGAAAATGAACCCGGCTTCGCTTGAAGAAGCGAAGGCTCTTTTTTTTGATTATTTTAAATTTTTAAAGGAAACTCAAAATTCAAAATCAAAAACTCAAAATCAAAATTTAATAATTGCCCCGCCGTTTATTTTTTTGGAATCTTTATCAAGAATTCAAAATTCAAAATTCAAAACTCCAAACTCCTTCAAGTTGGCTGCCCAGGATTGCTGTTGGGAGCAAAAAGGCGCGTACACGGGCGAAATTTCTTCTTTAATGCTTAAAAATATCGGTTGCGAATATATAATAATTGGGCATTCGGAGCGTAGAAAATATTATAAAGAATCCGACGAAATGATTGCTAAAAAAATCAAAGCCGTGATTGAAACAGGTTTGAAGCCGATTTTATGCGTTGGCGAAAATTTAGATGAACGGAAAAAGAAACAGCATTTTAGCGTCGTTAAAAAGCAGATATTAGAAGATTTAAAATATGCAAAACAGCTTCTAAATTCCAAATTCCCCGCCTGCGCCGAAGCTTCGGCGGGTAGGCAAATTCTAAATTCTAATTTAATTGTTGCCTATGAGCCTGTCTGGGCCATCGGCACGGGCGTTCCTTGCAGCTCAAAAGAAGCGGCCAAAATGCATCGGTTTATAAAAAAAATCCTAAATTCCAAATTCCAAATTCTAAATTCTAAAATAATATACGGCGGCTCCGTTGATTCTAAAAACATAGAAAATTTTATGAAAGAAAAAGAAATTGAAGGCACTTTAGTCGGCGGCGCAAGCCTAAATGCCGAAGAATTTCTAAAAATTTATAAAATAGCAAATTAATGGACTCATTGTGAAAAGATTATTAATTCATTCTTGGGTTAACGAGTTAACTTAATAATAATGAAATATCTAAAAGACTTACAAAATTTAGAGGGAAGGCGCGCGTTATTGCGCGTTGATTTTAATGTTGATATAGATGAAAGCGGAAAAATTATTGATGATTTTCGCATAAAAGCCGCTTTGCCGACAATAAATTTTTTGATTGACAGCGGCGCAAAAATTATTTTAGCGTCGCATTTGGGCCGGCCAAAACTTTTGGCTGATAGCGAGGAATCAAGAGTTAAAAATCAAAAATATAGCTTAAAACCCATAGCTGTTTATTTGGGAAATTTGTTGAAAAAAGAAGTAATATTTGTTGATGGTTGTATTGGAGAACAAGTTGAGCCGAGGATTTCAAAAATGCGGCCGGGAGAAATTTTAATGCTAGAGAATTTAAGATTTTACGAAGGAGAAGAAAAAAATGACGAAAGTTTTGCGAAAGATCTCTCAAGGTTGGCCGATATCTATGTTAATGACGCCTTTGGCGTTTCGCATCGCGCCAATGCATCGGTTTTTGCGATCACTAAATTTTTACCTTCATATTGCGGTTTGTTGTTGGAAAAAGAAATTAAAATTTTGAGTGGAATTATGAGAAAATGCGAATCGCCATGCGTTTTGGTTTTGGGCGGGGCAAAAATAGAAACTAAATTGCCTATTATTAAATTTTGGCTGGATAAGGCTGATAAAATATTGATTGGAGGCGCCATTGCTAATGTTTTTTTAAAGATTTTTGGTTATAAAATAGGGCAGTCTTTGTATGAATCGGGCTATGACGAAGATGTAAAGAATATGACAAGCGGGACAAAAATTATTTTCCCGCGCGATGTAGTCGTTGAATCGGGGATAAAAAAAATCGGCGATGTTTTGGGGGGCGATAAAATTTTGGATATCGGGCCGGAAACAGCGAGGAACTTTGCGGACATAATCAAGCAAGCTAAGACCGTAATTTGGAACGGTCCGATGGGTTTAATTGAAGATGACAGGTTTGCGCTGGCCTCTATTGAGATAGCCAAAGCTATTGCTGAAAATTCTAATTTTACGGTTGTCGGGGGAGGCGAAACAATTGTGGTTTTAAATAAAACAGGTCTTTTCAACAAAATAAAATTCGTTTCAACCGGCGGCGGCGCTATGCTGGAATTTTTGTCCGGAAAAAAATTGTCGGGAATTGAGGCTTTGAGATAATCCTATAAAGTCTTTAAAGCTGAAAGTCTATAAAGTTTAAATTAAAAAACCCGCGAACTCGTTAACTCGTTAATAAATGTAATAAAAATATTTTATTTATTGCCACTCGGATTATAAGAGTAATCAAAAATTTTACAGATGAAACTTAGGAAAATTAAAAACAAAATAAATATTAAAGACCGCAATGAAATTGAAGTGGAGGAAATATTTTTAGAAAATCGGTCATTAAAAGAAGACGAAGAAAAAAGCGGCAATTATTTAGACAGGCGGCTGGAATATCCGATATATTCTAAAACTTTTGAGTCGATGCTTCTGGCGGCTTTTTTAATATTGGCTGTGATTTTTTTAAAAACCGCGGATTTGAGTTTATTAAAAAATGATATTTATCTGGCAAGGGCGGAAAAAAATATTTCTAAAACTATTTATTTGCCGGCTGTCCGAGGATTGATTTTTGACCGATTTGGAGAAAAATTGATAGAGAATGCGCCTTCGTTTGAAGCCGCTTTAATTTTGAATGATTTGCCCGAGGATTATACCGAACGAATCGGCGTTTTAGAAAAAACAAGACAGCTATTAAACTTGGATAAATCTTATTTGAATGACTTAATTTCCAAGGCGGATTTTGAAAGCCAAAAATTGATAATTTTAAAAGAAAACGTCCCTCATCGGGAAGCAATTGTTTTGGAATCGCAAAATTTGAAAGGCATAAAAGTGGCGATACGCAATTATAGGAAATATAAAGATGGTCCCGTTTTTAGCCATATAATCGGATTTATCGGCAAGGAAGAAGAATGGAAAGAGGTCGGCCGTTCTGGTTTGGAAAATTTTTATGATCATTTTCTATCCGGGTCTTTGGGCGAGCAAAAAATCATCAAGTCCGATATTAATAAAAATAATTTACCTTTGAATCGGGTTTTTATCAAAGAGGCGTCTGCCGGAAAAAATTTGGCTTTAACTATAGACGCCGATTTCCAAAGATATTCTTTTAATAGATTAAAAGATGCTTTAAGTTGGTATGGTTCCGGCGCCGGAGTTATTGTTTCTTTAGATCCCAGAAGCGGGGAAATTTTATCGTTAGTAAGCTTGCCTTCTTTTGACAACAATCTTTTTAGCCGCGGCATATCCAAAGAAGAATTTAATAAATTAGAAAATAATCCTTATCGTCCTTTATTTAATCGCGTGATATCCGGGCTTTACGCTCCGGCTTCAACGATTAAGCCGTTGATTGCATTGGCGGCTTTAGAGGAAAAAATAATTGATCCTTCAAAGAAGGTAGACGACAGCCTGGGCTTTATTGAAGTTCCTAATCCTTATATTCCCGACAAACCGGCCATTTTTAGGGATTGGAAAATTCATGGAATGGTTGATTTAAAAGGAGCGATTGCCCAATCATGTAGTGTATATTTTTATAGCATTGGAGGAGGATATAAAGATATTAGGGGTTTAGGAATTGACAAAATATTGAAATATTTAGATAATTTTAATTTAGGCGCTCTTTTGAATGTTGATTTTCCCCAAGAAGCGAAAGGCAAGCTTCCGGATCCCGCTTCGCGGGAAAAAAGAGGCGATATTTGGCAGTTAGGCGATACTTATAACGCTAGTATTGGACAGGGAGAATTTTTAACTACTCCGCTTCAGTTGGCAAGCTATGTCGCGGCCATTGCCAATGGCGGAACTGTTTTTCAGCCGCATTTTTTAAAAGATAAAGAACCCATTGTTTTAAAAAATAATTTAATAAATAAAGATAATTTAAAAATTGTCCAGGAAGGAATGAGGATGGCGATAAGCTCTCCTTTGGGAACGGGATTTTTGTTAAACAGCCTTCCTTTGAAAGTCGCTGGCAAAAGCGGTACCGCTGAGGTTGTTAAAGGAAAAAAGCAAAATACTTTTTTTGCCGCTTACGCTCCCTATGAGAATCCGGAAATTGTCGTTTTAGTTCTCGTTGAGGGGGCTCCGGAAGATATTTTGAGCGCCACGCCGGTGGCATACGATATATTAAATTGGTATTGGGAAAACCGTTTAAACCCGCGAATACCAACGAATAAGATTATGAATGGCAACGAATAAAAGCGATTCGTTGCGATTCGTTTTAGAATTCGTTGCAATTCGTGGATTATATGCCTTATTTATCAAAAGAAAAATTAAAAGAAATTCAAAAAGAATTGGAGAGTTTAAAAATCACCAAGCGGATTGAAATTGCCGAGAGGCTGGCTAAGGCTAAAGAAATGGGCGATCTTTCCGAAAATGCGGAATATTCCGAAGCCAGAGACGCCCAGGCGCTTTTAGAAAGAAGGATTATGGAATTGGAACAGATTATAAGAGATGCCGAAGTTGTAAGTAAGGGAAAAAAGGCGGATAATATAGTTGTTATTGGTTCTGAGGTAAAATTAAAATCCGGTAAACAGAAAAAAAAATACGTTATTGTCGGCACGGAAGAGGCGGATCCGGAAAAAGGTTTGATTTCCAACGAATCTCCGATAGGCAGGGCTGTTTTGGGCCATAAAAAAGGAGATGAAGTTGCTATCAGCACTCCGGCAGGGATCAGGAAATATACTATTATTAATATAAAATAACTTATGATTAACTTAGATTTACCTTGGTATATTTATGCAATTATCGCGGGAATTTTTTTTGGGCTGGAATCATTGTGGTAAAAATGACCATAAAGGGCGGCCTTACTTCATTTTATTTAATGGTTTATTTTTTTACATTCGGCGCTATTATGTTGTGGGTTTATGTGTTTTTTTCCGGCTATCACATAGAAACGCCTAAAGAATTGTCGCAAATTATTAAAATTATTTTAGTTGCCGCGCTGGTTGTGGGCGGTTTTTGGAGTCTTTTTGAGAGCTATCGCTTAGTTGATAATACCGGTTTAACTAGAGCGATTCTATCTGTTAATATAGTCGTTGCTTTTCTTTTATCCAATATAATATTCGGAGCCAAGATAAATTGGATTGATGTGGGTGGAAGTATTCTTATAATCTCGGGCATCATATTAATGTCGTTTAGGTAAAATATTTATGATAGAAGACATTAAAAAACAGCGGTTGCAAAAATTGGCTAATTTTAAAAAAACGGGGATTGATCCCTATCCTTCTTTGTCAAAAAGAGATTGTTTTGTGGAAACGGCGATTTTAAATTTTCAAAAATGGTCCAAGTTAAAAAAAAATATAATATTGGCCGGCAGATTAAGGGAATTGCGGCTGCATGGAGGATTGACCTTCGCCGCCTTGGAAGACGAAACCGGAAGAATCCAAATTCTTTTCAAGAAAAATAATTTTAAAAATGATGAAGAATATAAATTATTCAGAGACAATTTGGACATCGGCGATTTTGTGGAGGCGCAAGGAGTTCTTTTTTTAACGCAAAAAAACGAAAAAACTTTGGAAGCGAAAGAAATAAAATTATTAGCGAAATCGATAAGTCCCATGCCTGCGGATTGGTATGGGCTTTCTGATGTTGAAGAAAGATTCCGAAAAAGGCATCTTGATTTGCTGATTAATAAAAAAGTCAAGGAAAGATTTGTTAAAAAAACTAAAATCGTAGAATTTTTAAGAGAATATTTGAATAAGCAGGGATTTTTAGAAGCGGAAACCCCGATTTTGCAGAATCTTTACGGAGGAGCCGCGGCTAAACCGTTTTCAACGCATTTTAACGCTTTGGATATTGATTTATATTTGCGGATTGCGCCGGAATTATATTTAAAACGTCTTTTAGTCGGCGGTTTTGAAAAAATATATGAATTAGGAAAATCTTTTCGCAATGAGGGGATGGACAGGGATCATAATCCGGAATTTACCACGTTGGAACTATACGCCGCTTATCAGGATTATAATTGGCTTATAAAATTTACGGAGGATTTTTTGTCGGCGGCAATAAAAAAGATAAACGGCTCTTTGAAATTGAATTATCAGGGGAAAACCATTGATTTTAAGATTCCGTGGAAACAGGTTGATTTGGTTGATTTGGTGAAAAAAGAAAGTGGCATTGATTTTGAAAAAGACGGCGAGGCGGAAATAAACAAGAAAGTTAGAAATTTGAAATTGGATATACAAAAAAACGCGAGCGGAGTTTCGCTTATAGATTCTGTTTTTAAAAAACTTTGCCGGCCGAAAATTATTGAACCGACTTTTGTCAAAGACCATTTAATCGCTATCTCGCCTTTGGCTAAAAGATTGGCGGAAAATCCGCAAAGAGCCGCGCGGTTTCAGCTGGTGATTGATGGAATGGAGGTTGTCAACGGATTTTCCGAATTAAACGACCCGCAGGATCAGGAAGAAAGGTTTAAGGCGCAGGAAAAATTAAGGGAAAAAGGAGACGAAGAAGCTTTTAGGCATGATCAGGATTTTATGGAGGCGCTGGAAATAGGCATGCCGCCTGCCGCAGGATTGGGCTTGGGAGTGGACAGGCTGGTTATGCTTTTAACCGACGCCGCATCCATCAGGGAAGCAATTTTATTCCCGACGATGAAGCCCAATGATAATTATAAATAAAAAATTGAAAATATTTTTATTGATAGATTTACTTTTTTTAGTTTGGTTTATTTACGATAATTTATTTTTTATTTTAATCGGCGGAATCGCAAGTTTTTATTTATTGCTTGTTTATTTTACCCCACCTCCTTTTTATTCTGATGGCGTAAGTCGTTTCAAATTAAGAAAAATTTTTAAATATATAACTGCTCATTTGCGTTTTTTTGATGATTATCGTTGTCTTTTTATATAATGGATATTTTGGCTTTAATATTTTTTTGAATAAAGAAAAATTATTATTTGGCGAATTAGCGACTCTTTTTATATTTAGTTCATTGACCAGTATTTTATTTGCGATTTATGTTATGCTTTTTATCAACGATGTGGAAAAAATAAGATTGTAAAAATTAGTTTTATACGCCTGATTAGAAGAATCAAAGATTTAGCTGCTTCGCGCGGCGCGAGAGGTGGAAAATATGGTTCTTCTAAAATCGCCCCGTTGTTGCGGGATGGATAAATAGGCAAGACTTTTTTGAAATATTAAAAACATGCTGGATATTAAATTTATCAGGGAGCATAAAGAGGAATTAAAAAGCGCCGTTGAAAATAAGGGCATTGATTTGGATTTAGACGAACTTTTAAAAATTGACAAGATAAGAAGGAAATTATTGTGGGAAATTGAAGCGTTTAACAGCCGCAAAAATGAATTAAACGATCAAATGAAAAAAATAAAAAATGAGATAGAAAAGAAAGAAATCATAAAAAGAGGAAAAGAAACAAAAGAGCAATTGGAAAAATTGGAGCCGGAATACAAAAAAATCACAGATCAGTTTGAAGAATTAATGATAAGAGTTCCGACTATTCCTTCTCCGGATACGCCGATTGGCAAAAACAGCGATGATAATGTTGAGGTTTATAAATGGGGCGAGCCAAAGAAGTTTGATTTTGTTCCGAAAGATTATATTCAGATAGGCAAAGATTTAGATTTGATTGATTTGGAAAGGGGAGCGAAGGTTGCCGGCTACCGCGGTTATTATTTAAAAAACGAAAGCGCGCTTTTGGTGATGGCAATGATGATGTATGCAATAAATAAAATGGTTGAAAAGGGCTATCAACCATTTTTGCCGCCGACTCTGGTGAAAGAATTCGCTCTTTTCGGCAGCGGTTATTTCAGAGGATTGGAATATAATCCGGAAGTGGATGAAATATACCAAATAGCTTCTTCAGATAAAGATTTAAACGGCCGCGTTGGGAAAGAAAAGAAGTTTTTAGTTGGCACCGCCGAACCGTCGCTTTTGGCTTATTATTCCGGCGAAACATTAAAAGAGAAGGATTTGCCGATAAAAGTTTTCGGATTCAGCCAGTGTTATAGAAGCGAAATAGGGAGTTATGGAAAAGATACTAAAGGAATATATCGGGTGCATGAATTTATGAAGGTGGAACAGGTGGTTTTTTCCAAAGCGGACATTGAAGAATCAAATAAATTACAAAATGAAATGGTGGAAATCGCCAAAGAAATGCATCAGGAGTTGGGTTTGCCTTACAGGGTGCTTCAAATTTGCAACGGCGATATGTCGGCCGGAAAATATAGGGCTTTTGATATTGAGGCATGGCTGCCGGGGTCAAACCGCTGGGCGGAAACCGGTTCAGCCAGCAATTTCTTGGATTGGCAGGCGCGCAGGTTGAATATTAAATATGCGGCGGAAAATGGCGAAAAGAAATACGTTTATTTGTTAAATGACACTGTTTTGCCGAGCGTTAGGCCATTTTTGGCAATTTTGGAAAATTACCAACAGATGGATGGCGGCATTGTGGTGCCGGAGGTATTGCGAAAATGGATGCCTAGCGGCTTATCTAAAATAAGTCGCAATTAACGATAAATCAACTAATTTAATTCGGCAATTTTGCGGCGGAAAAAACTTCCTAGCCAAATTCTAAACAAGTCTTAAAAGAACGATTTTTCTTAATGGGCATTCATTATTTTTATTGCACGGCCTTATCTTAAAAATTAATTTATCGGCCGTTATTTTTTTGGAAATATCAAACGGGCATATTATTTTTTCTCCATCCGGAAATATATTTCCGAACCGGCAATATTTAACTGCGGGATAAGGGGATTCGGCTTCAATGATGCTGCGCCGCGATATATGGATTTCCATTTTGTCGTCGTATATATTGATGAAATTTTGGGCGGTTTTAAAATAATCTTCCAACGATAAAGTTTTTTCGATGTCTTTTTAATAGCTTCCGTTTAATAGCTTTCGTTTTTGGCAATATCCATGATGTTGGATACGAAGAATTTTTGGCATCGGAATTCTTTTTCAAGAGTTTCCGCGATTGCTTGCAATTCGTCAATATAGCTATTCGTAAGGCATGGGGGTGTGCAAAAGATGAGATACATAGGCAACGCCTTGAAAATGAAAAAATGGAAGAAATA
>CAYTHZ010000034.1:0-9054 GCA_964437745.1 uncultured Candidatus Saccharibacteria bacterium | reverse complement strand
TTTATCGCCGGCAGTTACTTTTCTTATTTGAGCGACTTCCACTTGGATTTGTTTGATTATCCCGGGATCCAGCTTGTCTCCCATTTCTCTGGATGAAATATGTATTCCGACCACGCGGCCGCGTTCTCCGTATGGTAAGGTTAAAGATGTGTCTTTTACATCGCGCGCTTTTTCTCCAAAAATAGCTCTCAAGAGCCGTTCTTCGGATGTTAATTCCGCCTCTCCTTTCGGCGAGATTTTTCCCACCAAAATGTCTCCGGATTTTACTTCTGCTCCAATTCTGATAATTCCCTCTTCGTCTAATTCTTTTAATTTATCTTCGGAAACATTGGGAATATCCGGGGTGGTGACCTCTGGGCCGATTTTTGTTTCTCTTACGTCGCAGTAAAAATCTTCTATATGAATGGATGAGAAAGTGTCGTTTTTAACCAGCTGTTCGGAAAGAATTATGGCGTCTTCAAAATTAGCCCCTCCCCAAGAGATAAACGCAACTAAAAGATTTTTTCCTAAAGCTAATGTTTTGTTGGAATCTATTGACGGTCCGCTGGTTAACGCGTCTCCTTGTTTTACGCGGTCGCCGATTTTTACAGCCGGCCTTTGATTAACGCAGGTATATTGGTTTGATCGGATAAATTTATTCAGATAATATGTTTTAGTTTTTGATTTTGATAATTTTGAGGAAACAGTGATATGTTCCGCGTCTGCTTCCAATACATTTCCGTCTTCTTGCGCAATTATTAATTCGCCTGAATCAATGGCAATTTTTTCCTCCATTCCAGTGCCTACAAGAGGAGCTTCTGATGTTAAATAAACCACGGCTTGACGTTGCATATTTGATCCCATAAGCGCCCTGTTGGCGTCGTCATGAGCCAAAAAGGGGATTAAGCAAGTGCTGCTTGAAAACGCTTGGAATGGCGCCACATCCATGAAATCTATTTCATCGCGTCCGCAAACACCCGGCAATCCGTTGATGCGAGCTTCTATTTTTTTGTCTAATATGTTTCCGCTTTCATCTTTTTTTATTCCTCCGTGGGCGATTTTATATTTTTCTTCTTCAAAAGCGTTAAGATAAATTATTTCTTTGGTAATTTTCCCATTTTTTACTTTATAATAAGGGGTTTCTAAAAAACCGTATTCGTTGATCCTGGTATAAACCGCCATATGTCCGACCAAGCCGATATTAGCGCCCTCGGGAGTTTCTATGGGACAAATTCTTCCGTAGTGACTGGAATGAACGTCGCGCACTTCAAATCCCGCTCTTTCTCTGGTAAGACCTCCGGGACCCATAGCAGAAAGCCTTCTTTTTTGTTCTAAAGACGCTAATGGATTTACTTGATCCATAAACTGGGACAACTGAGATGAAGCAAAAAAATCTTTTATTACGCCGGTCAAAGGTTTTGTGTTTATGAGCTGCGCGGGCATCAAACTTTCAATATCTAAAGTAGACATTCTGTCTTGCGCGATGCGACGCATGCGGGCAAGGCCTATTCTTGCCCTTCCTTGTATTAATTCTCCGCAGGCTCTTAGTCGCCTGTTGCCTAAATGATCAATGTCATCCGGTTCGCTTGAAAAATCATTATTTTTTCTGATTATATTTTTCAGGATTTCTATTAAATCTTCTTTTCTGATTGACCTGTAATTTTTATCAAGCGGAGTTTTAATATCTAATCTTTGATTCATTTTGAATCTGCCTGCCTCGGATAAATCATAGCGGTCAAATTTGAAAAACATCGCTTCAATTAGCGATTTGGCGTTTTCCGGCGTGGCCAGATCGCCGGGTCTTATCCGTTTATAAATTTCCACAAACGCCTCAGATTTATTTTTAGAAACGTCTTTTTTTAAAGTAGAAGCAATATATTTTTTTTGTCCGATATCAAACGGTTCAAATGTTTTTAATATTTCATCATTGGATTCAATGCCGAATATCCGCAAAAGAGCGGTTACGGGAAGTTTTCGTTTTCTGTCTATTTTAACATAAATGGCGTTATCCGTTTCTGTTTCAAATTCCAACCATGCGCCCCGGTTGGGAATTATTTTGGCGCCGAACAGTTTTTTGTCCCGAAAAGATTTTCCCGTGAAATAAACGCCGGGAGATCTTATTAATTGCGAGACCACCACTCTTTCTACTCCGTTGATAATAAACGTGCCGCGCGGAGTCATCAGCGGAAAATCGCCGAAATAAACTTCTTGTTTTTTAACAGATTTAGTCTTATGATTGACCAATTTTAAATTTACTCTTAAAGACGACTCAAACGTGATTCCTCTTTTTCTGGTTTCGGCTTCGTCGTATTTTGATTCGTCAAAATGATAATCTTCCAAAAACAATTCCAATTCTTTTCCGGTATAATCTTTTATGGGTGATATTTCCGCAAAAAGCTCGGGCAATCCTTTTGTCACAAACCAATTATAAGAAAAAAGCTGGACTTCAATCAGATTGGGCAAAGGCGCAAAAGTATTTTTGGGAAGAGATGAAAAAACTTTTGTTTTAGTAAACATAAAAGGGATTGTCTAAATTTTATAGCCTCGTTTCAAAGAAGCAAAAAAAATTAGCTACGCAACTTTTGATAAACGCTTAAATTTGTAGAAAATTATTGTTTTAAATAATGAGAAATATTTTTATGATGGATTATTATAATTAAGATAGCGGGAGGTTCAATTTTAAACGCGCGGCGCTTATTTTTTTAATTTCGCAAGGATGCAATTTCTTCGGGAATAAAATTATTTAAGGAAACAAATCGGATAAAATTAAAATCTGGATAAAAAAACACGCCAAATAGATTGGCTTTAAAAACTCAATTGTATTATGAGTGAGAGAATTTATTCAAAAGAATAATTAATTTTTTTCGGCTTCGGCGCGCGGCTATTAAGCCAATTTATTTTTGGATTTATTTTTGGCTTGCGCCTGCCAATATTAATAAGTCGAGTAAGGCTTGTTGTTTAAAAGTTAATTGATAATTTTTAAATATTAATTCAATTCTTTAAAAAAGTCAAGTCTTTTTGGCCGGCGCTGTGGATAAACTCAAGCAAATTTATCGCGATTTGGCGCGATAATTAAAGAGCCTGCTTTTATTTAAGCAGGCTCTTTTTAATTAAGCTGTTTTTATTTTAATCAGTTCTTGAAGTCCTAATTCCGCGATAAGGACTTCTTTCATTTTGAATTTTTGCATTTTTCCCGTTACCGTCATAAACGGGGAAAAATCATTTACGAACTTTACGTGTTTTGGAATACTCGACCATTCCATATTAGTTTCGCACTTTTCTTTTATCTGTTCGTAAGTTAAAGATTTTCCATCTTTTAATTTTATTATTGCCGCGCATATTTCTTGCAGAGTTTGATGAGGTATGCCGACAACTTCTACTATTTCTATTTCTTCAAAAAGAGAAAGAATTTTTTGCTGTACTTCGGCCGGATACACGTTGTGTCCGCCGACGATAAACATTTCTTTTAGCCGTCCCGCGATTTTATAGTAACCGTCGCTGTCTTTAATCCCTAAATCTCCGGTTCTTAGCCATCTGTCGGCGACTATGGCTTTGGCTGTTTCTTCTGGTTTTTTATAATATCCTGCCATTATATTGTATCCGCGCGCCCAAATTTCGCCTATTTCTCCATTTACAACTTCAATGATCTTTCTATTTGTTTCCCATTCTGCTACGTCAACGACAATCGCTTCGGTGTTGTTAATCGGCTTGCCCACGGTTGAAACCCGGCGCTCAATTGAATCATTGGGCCTGGTCTGGTGAGTAATGGGGCTGGCTTCGGTGAGTCCATAGACTATGGTAATTTTTTTCGCTCCCATTTTATGAACAACGTCTTTCATAAGTTCAATGGGGCAGGGGGCGCCGGCCATTATTCCCGTGCGCAAAGATGATAGGTTAAATTTGGAAAATTCCGGATCTGCTAATTGGGCAATAAACATTGTGGGTACGCCGTGCAAAGCCGTGCATTTTTCTTGTTCAACGGCCATTAAAGTTTTTCTCGGATTAAAATGTTCCGCCGGGATTACGATGGTTGCGCCGACGGTTAAGCAGCAAAGATTTACCAAAATGCTTCCAAAGCAATGATAATAAGGAACCGGGCCGCAAAGGCGGTCGGTATTGGTTAGTTCCATATTGCGGCTGCCTTCTAAAGCATTATTTACGACATTATAATGAGTGAGCATCGCTCCTTTGGGGAACCCTGTTGTTCCGGAAGTATATTGGATAAGGCATATATCATTTTTATGAACCAAAGATTCTGCGTTTTTAAGGGTTGCGGCTGTAATGCGAAAGCCGGCTGCGTAAAATTCTTTCCAAGAAAGCGCCCATTTTGGAGCCGGCTTGTCGGTTATTAAAATGATATTTTTTAAAACCGGAAATTTTTCTAAGTTTAAAGCCCGGCTTTGCGCGGAATTTAATTCCGGGCAAGCGTCCAGAAGAATTTTTATGTAATCATATCTATGGGTTTTGTTGCCACTGGTTTTTTCAAATCCTTCTGTCATAACCAGTATTTTAGAATCTGATTGTTTTATCGCATATTCCATTTCCGCCGCTTTCCATTCCGGATTAATAGTTACCAGCGCCGCTCCGATTTTGGCGGTTGCAAGCTGGGTTAAAAACCATTGGGGTTTGTTTGTTCCCCAGATGGCGACATGGTCGCCCTTTTTTATTCCCAAAGAAATGAAGCTTTTGGTTATTCTGTCGGCAATCGTTTTGAGGCGAAGCCAGGAGTAGCGGGTATTTTGGTCCGCATAGACCACCGCGTCCTGCGCCGAATATTTTTCCGCGTTTTCATTTAAAATTTCTCCGATAGTCTTGTTTAACAGTTCCATACAGTTTTCCCTCCCATTATTAAATTGTTAATTATTTTTCAACCTTCATTTACTATATAGCATAAATATTTAGTTAATACAAGTTTTTCGGCGCAGTTTAATAAAAAAATCGCTGCCTTTCAAGCGGAGTCGTAATGGAGCATTTATACAACCAAATCCGAACTTATTTTGAACGAAATTGACCGGCTGCCGCGCCTGCGGCGCGGCAGGAACTCCGCCAAAAATTGCGGCGGGCGGGCAAAAATTCCTTCCCCTAAAACCCCTTCCTTTTTGCCCGCCCGCCTTTGCCCGCTTCGCGGGCGAGCCACCGTTTTTTATTTTTGCAAATTTTTAAGATTCTGCCAAGTGTACTGCTTCACTTTTCCATCTTTGCTCACAGGAAAAACGTAAAATAAGAGCTTTTTGGCAACTTGCCAAGGAACTCGGCGAATTGCGATTTTGGCGCTTGATTCCGGCAAGCCCAAGCCGTAATAATAGCGCGTTGTCCCGCCGGTTTTCATTCTAGTGATAATTTGGCCCAAGGAGTGAACAAAAGTGCTTTCGCTGACTTGTCTTGTTTTTCCTTCACCTTTTGTTTCAATTAAAAAATACCGAGAAAATTTGTTATTTCTTACTTTAATATCCAATCCTTGATCCCGCAATTCGCCGACTTCTAAATTTCTGCCCCAGTTATTTCGAAAAAGCCACTTGATAATAGATTGTTTTACAAACTTCTCACTTATTGGTTTTTTCATAACAATTTTTGCAAAGCTTTTTTCCATGTAAAGAATAAAGAAACTTATTTTTTATTTCCTCTGAATAATAAACTTCTTCTTTTTTAATTATATTACCACAAAGATTGCACTGATGCTCTTTTATTGCTTTTGTTGGTTTCAAGAATTTCAGATTATTGTACTTACTCATTTATTTTGTTTATTAAATTTTGGCTGTTCTTCCTTAATTATTTGTCTTTCTATTTGTTCCGCCCGTTCTTTATTCTTAACTTGTGTAAATTGAAAACGTGTACCCCCGGGAATTGCCTCCTTTTTTAAGATTTTGTGCTCCATCAATCTATCTTCTACCCGCCCCTATCAGCAATGCCAGTATATAAATTTTCTCCACCAGCATTTTTTAGCTTATAAACAATAGATTTATCTTTTGGAACATTTTGAATATTCTCTTTGGTAAATTTTTGCGTGCGACTAAATTTTGGCATAGATTTATGACTAATTATTATTACCATCTCGACCAGCAATGGCTTTTTTCTTTTCTTCAGGAATAACTTTATCGTAAAGTTCATCTACTCTTTTAGGTTCAGAAATCATCACGTCGGCAATTAAATTAACCAATTCAAAAAGTTTTAATGCGACTTCGCGATTATTCTTCATATCAAGTACGCCGGGATGAATGGATTAATTCCCAGTAACCCTTACTATATCCAAAGCTTTTTGAATACTTGGGCGTAATCCTTTTTTAACGAGATTAGCAATATCGGAATTTATATCTTTACCGCTTTCCCCGAGTTGTTTACAGAGTTTTTGAAGCGCTAAACGAAGTAAGGCTGCTGCTCCTCGTGGAGAGCGTGATAAAATTGACCTCGCTTCCATATAGTCGTCCTTTATCTCATCAACAAGGTCATCGTTAGGATATGGAATTCCTTCCATATCAGGAATTACCATTTTGTCATCCATCCAGAGGCAATATTGCTGACAATTATTATTGGCACATTGAGAAACCCAAATATTAAAAAAGGGGTTCTTTTGTACCAATCTTCAACGATATGCGACCAGTCTTGCTTGGCCAATACTCCGCAATGCGGGCAAGTAAATTGCTCTTTTTTAAATTCCGGAGGAAAATAATGTTGTTTCATAGTTAAGGTTGTGGATAACTAATTATTGGACTTTCTATTTTCTTTCTACTATAATTAAGTATAGAGGATATAGAAATTAAGTCAAGCCATGATTACTAAAAGGCAAAAACAAGCTTTAGATTATATTACTTCTTTTCGCAAAAAGAGGGGCTATTCGCCTGCGTTAGAAGAAATACGCAAACACTTTAAACTTGCTTCCGTTTCAACGGCGCATTTTCACGTTAGGAAATTACAAGAAATGGGACTTTTAGAAAAACAATATAACAAGCCAAGGTCAATTGATATTTACGAAAATGAGGCGATGATTAATATCCCCCTTTTGGGACTGATAGCAGCCGGGCAACCGATTGAGGCAATACAAAACAAAGAAACAATTGCTGTGCCACAAAATAAACTGCCTCGCTCTGGAGAATTTTATGCCTTGCGAGTAATTGGAAATAGTATGATAGATGAAAATATAAATGACGGCGATATTGTTTTGGTTAAGCAACAAAGCATTGCCGAAAACGGCCAAAAAGTAGTCGCTTTAATTGATAATTATGAAGCAACTTTGAAAAAATTTTATAAAGAACGAGGATATATCCGATTACAGCCGGCGAATAAAACCATTGAACCGATAATTATAAAAAGAGACAAAGAATTAACTATTCAAGGTATTGTAATTGATGTAATAAAAAATGAAGAAGAATTGCAGGCGGAAAAAATTTTAACCACAGAAGAAATTAAAAGAAACACAAAACTTCCTCTTAATAAAATTATTTTAGGGGACGCTGTTAAAGAGTTAAGAAAATTGCCGAGTGATAGTTGTGATGTAATTATTATCGACCCTCCTTATAATATTGGGAAAGATTTTGGAAACAATGGTGATAAAAGAGAATTAAACGAATATATAGAATGGAGTAAGGGCTGGATAAACGAAGCGATCAGAATAATGAAGCCGACAGGGACATTATTCATTTACGGATTTAGCGAAATTTTAGCTCATTTATTTATTGAAATTCCAATAAATAAAAGGTGGCTTATTTGGCATTATACAAATAAAAATGTAGCTTCGTTAAACTTTTGGCAAAGAAGCCATGAGGCAATTATTTGCGCTTGGAAGAATAAGCCAATCTTCAACCGAGATGAAGTAAGAGAACCTTATACTGAAGGATTTTTGAATGGCGCGGCTGGGAAAATAAGAAAGGGTACTTTGGGACGATTTAGCAAAGAAGGGATAGAAACAATTTATAACGCTCATGAGGGTGGCGCTTTACCAAGAGACGTATTAAAAATACCGGCTCTTGCCGGTGGCGCAGGAATGATTGAAAGATGGTTTTTATGCAAAACTTGTAATGATGTTTTTGAACCCCAAAAACTAAAAGAACATCTAAAACACGAAATAGTTAAACACCCAACTCAAAAACCCATAGAATTAACTCAAAAACTAATTAAATCAGCAATGCCCAAAAAAAATGGCATTGTGTTAGTGCCCTTTGTTGGAAGCGGCTCGGAGTGCGTCGTTGCGAAAGAGCTCGGCTTATCTTA
This sequence comes from uncultured Candidatus Saccharibacteria bacterium, assembly GCA_964437745.1. Lineage (GTDB taxonomy): Bacteria > Patescibacteriota > Minisyncoccia > UBA6257 > CAYTHZ01 > CAYTHZ01. The sequence goes on along the minus strand of CAYTHZ010000034.1, from coordinate 870 downwards.
TTTAGGATACGAGTTAAATCCTGATTATGTAAAAATTGCTGAAAAATGGCTTATGAATACTAAATTTATTCCTCGCTTACTTTAAGTTTTCGTCTATCTCTTTCTTTTTACCCTCAAAAGCAAAAGGAGTAAAAACCACAAAGCCATTAGATAGTCTTTTTAATTCTTTATTTTGAGTAAATCTTAAATAAGGCAATTTATATTCACCATCTCGTTTTTTAGGATTTTTGAAATAATCTTCGCTCGGAACTTCGTATTTAATATCAATAAATTGTCCCTTAAGTTTCTTTTTAGATTTTTTCTCTGCTCGGACTTCTCTGCCAAAAGAAGTCTTTTTAACTTGGTAATTTAAAAATTTGCCACGATAATTTACTTGAAAATCAGCTCCTTGATGATCGAGTTCTGCTGACATTGAAACACTTCTTTCTCCAAACACAGATTCAGCAACATAGCCAGCATGAATTTGAGTAACGATACTAGCCCACGTTCGATAAATCCTCGCTGGTAGTCCCCTGTAAAAACAATCTTTACACATCGTAATTTTATCTCTAAAATTCTCAATATCTTTTTTGTAAGCAGCTAGGTACTCCTTATAAAAATCTTCATAATCCAAAAATTTCTTTTTTATCCCAATGTGTTTTATAAAGCAGAGAAATTGCCTGAATTTCTTTTGGCAAGTCCATTTCCACAAGTTTAATCGGCCTATATTTTGTGCGATAGGCGTTTAGATTTACTGATTCTAAAAATTTTTCAAATTTTTCGGCTAAATACATAATTAAACAAAATAAGTAATATCTTTTTTATAAATTTTTGCCAATTCTTTTAATTCAGTAATATCAACTCTTCTTTCGCCTCTTTCTATTTTTGAGA
>CAYTHZ010000033.1:0-9087 GCA_964437745.1 uncultured Candidatus Saccharibacteria bacterium | reverse complement strand
CTTGAATAAGGTGGGTTTTGCCCAACCCCACCCCTCCATAAACAAAAAGGGGGTTATATTTTTCACCCGGACTTTCTATGACCGCAGAAATGGCGGCAAAAGCCAATTCATTAAAAGAACCAACGATAAAATTGTCAATTTGGTATTTGGGATGGAGCCCTGTTTCCGGGTTAATTTTAAACTCGGGAAAATTTAACTGACTTAATTGTTCGGAAGAATTTTTTGGAAAAAAATTTTTTAAAATTACCGGCGAAGATTGAATAGCCGGCTCAATGGAATACTCAATAGATTTAATTTCCGGATCTAGTTCGCGTAAAATTTTTAAAATAAATTTATGATATTTATTTTCTATCCATTCTTTGGCGAAGTCGCTGGTTAATCCGATAATCGCCACCCCTTCTTTTTTTTCTTTAAAAAGGCTGTCTTTAAGCCAAGTGTGAAAATTAGCCTTTGACACTTGAAGTTCCAATTCCGATAATGTTTTTAACCAAAGCTCTTTTGTGTTCATGTCAAACATTTTAGAGCGGCAAAATTCTAGAAGCAAATAAAAATTTTTCTTTTTTCTGTTTTGCTCAAGAGAAGCCGCGCTAAAATTTTAAAAATGAATTAAATACGAAAAATAATTAATTTAATTGCAGTATAACATAGAAATTTTTAAAACAAATCCCGAAAAGAGCCAAAAAGGAATATAAGTTGTGGACAGGGTGTGGAAAACTTTTTTAAAACAATAACAACGAAGATGATTTAATGCGACAGAGCGCAAAATAGAGGCCGCCTTGTTATTGTTTTAGCGACAAATTTGTTTAAAATTTTCTATAAAATTTCTCACGCCGTTGATTTTTAATTTAAACATATCAATGAAGTTTCTGCAATTTGACATAATTGTAATTTTTGTTATAATTACAATATATTTGATGATTTTATTATTTGCGGTCTCGTTTAACGAGACTCTTTTTTTAAAGAATTAAAACAAAGCAAAAATAAGATTTTATTTTATTTTCTACTTATCAAAACAAAGGCTTTCGGTCCGTGTTTCAATTTTGCTCCGCAATATAACCTTGAATGCCTTTAAGCATGACAAGCAAACAACATTTTTAAACTAATTCTTTAAGACAACCAAAATTTTTTGTAAAGTTGATGTGCGGGGCTTCGCTCGGATAAGGTTGAAAACAGGGCTTTCGTTTTTACCCCTCGTTTTCCGAAATAAAAAAACTTAAAATTAAAAAACAAACCTCTATAAATTTTTAAGAATTATTTAGAAATTTGTTTTGGCTTTTTAATTTTTACAAATATGCTTAACCTTAAAGAGATCGGTTTAATTATTGACCAAGTTGCCGGAGAGAAAGGCATACCAAGGGAAAAAGTTTTAGAAACCATTGAGACGGCAATCGCGGCTGCTTATAAAAAAGAATGCGGCCGCAAAAATGATATTATCCGCGCTAGACTTGATTTAGAAACAGGAGAGATTAGCTTTTCGCAAATAAAAATTGTGGTGGACGAATCTATGCTGAAGACGGAAGAGGGCGAAGAAGAAAAAGGGGATGTTTCAAAGCCAACCCTCGTTGAAGCCGAAACGGAAGAGGAAAATAAAAAAATGAGGTTTAATCCCAGTCGCCATATTATGATTGAAGAAGCAAAAAAAATAAATCCCGACATAATTGCCGAAGAAGAAATAGAATTTCTGCTAGAGGGTGAAAACAAAGAAGAGTTCGGCCGCATTGCGGCGCAGACCGCCAAGCAGGTTATTTTACAACGATTAAGGGAGGCGGAGCGGGATGCCGTTTACGGCGAATTTTTAGAAAAAGAAGGAAAAATAGTCAGTGGCATAATTCAAAGAATGGAAGGCAGAAATGTTTTTGTGGATTTAGGAAGGGCTTTGGGAGTTGTGCCGCCCGGCGAAACAATGCCCAATGAGCGTTATCGCATTGGAGAAAGATTAAAATTTTATGTTTTGGCTATAGAAAGAGACATTAAGGGGCCGCGGATAATATTGTCCCGCTCTTATCCGAAGTTTGTTTCTAAATTGTTTGAACTGGAGGTTCCGGAGATTTCCGACGGCATTGTGGTGATAAAATCGATTGCAAGAGAGCCGGGCAGCAGAACAAAAATTGCGGTTTTTGCAACCCAAGAAGGAGTTGATCCTGTTGGCTCCTGTGTGGGGCAAAAGGGGATGCGGGTGAATGCGGTTTTAAACGAACTGGGTCCGGAAAAGGTTGATATAATAGAATGGGATGAGGATATGGAAAAGTATGTTTCCAACGCGCTGTCGCCGGCTAAAGTAAAAGATATTGAGTCGTTGCCAAAGAGGGAAATGAGAGTTTTTGTTCCGGCAGACCAGTTGTCTTTGGCAATAGGCAAGGGAGGACAAAATGTTCGATTAGCCGCGAAATTAACGGGTTTTAAAATAGACGTTCGTTCGCAGGAGGCGCCGGAAGAAGCGGTGGAAGGAGGCGTAGCCGATGTTTCTGAGTTGGCGGCGACGGCGGAAGAATTGTCGGAGACCCATCTTGTAAAAGATGCGGGAGAAACAAAGAGGTCGGAAAATAAAGAGCCGGAGAAAAAAGACGAAGATGGCAGCGTAAAAAAAGAAAAGAAGAAGGTCGGGAAAAAAACAGCAAAGAAAAACAAGAAATGATATGTAATTAAAAACCGCCGCTAAAAATATTCAGCGGCGGTTTTTGATTAAACACCCCTACTGATTATATGTTAAAATAAAATCCGCCGCCTTATCGTTTATTAATGTTTGGCGGTCTATCCAGGAAGGAATGGCAAGGATAGTTATTTGTTTTATGTTTGGATTTCGGCTTTTTGCCGAAGCTAAAATGCCCTCGTTATAAATTCCATGAAGAAGCCCGACAACCACCATCATTTTTAATTCTTCTAAGCTTTGATTTTCAAAGTAATTTAAAATTCCGGTTGCCATCGCTTCGTTCATTATCCATTGGATGGTATGGAATCTTTTTTCCAGCTCCGTCGTAACGATTCCGCCCTGCCGCCTCATCTCTTCCAATCCTCGCATAATCGCGTTGTGATATTTTGCATTATCGCAAAAGTCTTTAAACCCGTCTTTGTAGAATAAGCTTTTTTCTTCATCGGATAAATTTTCAAATTCCGTGGCAATAATTTTTCCGGAAAGTTGTTTGACTAAAGACACCGGAATGTTTAAGGCTACTCCTTTAAGGCCGGATATCCCGATTAAATCCAAGACATCTTTATAGAGCGCGTAACTGTCTTTTTCGCCAAAAACCTCCCACTTCCAGGCAATTCTTTTAAACTCTTCTTCGCTTATCTTTTTTTCGCGATATAAATCTAAATATTTTTGATCATCGTTATTCTTGTTAAATATTTCAAAGCCAACGGCGAAATTTTTATTGCCGCTGTTTATAATCTTTCCGATTTCCGCCCCTAATCGGCGGTGGAAAACGTTATCGTGTTCCTCTAAAATATAAACTACGTTGCCCCGGCTGATTTTTGACAGAAAATCGACTGCGGACACTTCCCGACCGCTGGCAACATCAACGAAATTGACGTTTGTAAAGAAATTATTTTTCGTCGCGGCAGAAGATGGTTTATTGGCCGACATTTCGGTGTCGGTAAAATTTGCTAAACTCAACAGTGTTATTAAAATCCAAAAATAAGCAAAAATTTTTCCGAATAACATTCCTTTCTCTCTTTTGCTGTTGCTGTTATTTTTTATTTTTAAGGCGCAAAAATCATTATTTTCAGCTTATAATATAATAAAACGATTGGCAAGCGGATGCGTTCGGCAGTCGGCAATATAATTATAACAATTTTATATAGACAAAAAATGGAATAGGTGTTATTAATATACAATATGAGCGTTACTTATCAGCCTAAAAAAAGAAAACGGAGCCGAACGCACGGATTTTTGAAGAGGAGGCGGAGCGCCGGCGGCAGGAAGGTTTTAAAAAGAAGGATGCAGAAAGGCAGAAAAAGAATTTGTTGTTAAAATTTTCATGCTGTATCAAATTAATCGCCTCCGGAAGAAAAAAGATTTTGAGGCAGTTTTTAAAAAAGGCAAAATTATTAAAGCCGATTTTTTATACATTAAATTTTTCAGAAATAATCTTGATTGTAGCCGCATCGGATTTGTTGTAAGCAAAAAAGTTTCCAATAAAGCCGTTGTTCGCAATTTAATAAAGCGTCGATTGAGGAATGCCGCTAGGCTAAAGATCGGCGTCGTCAAGAACGGTTTTGATATTGTTTTTGTGGCATTGCCGGCCGTAAAAAATAAAACACACAAAGAAACAAGCGAAGAAATTCAAAAAATTTTTCAATCGGCGGAGTTGCTGGAAAATAGTCATAAATCGTTTCAAGAATAAATTTTCGCGCGGTTTTTGGTCGCAGCCCCCGTTGTTTTCGCAACAAAACCTATTTGCGCAAAATAATAAGGCAAAGTGGCGCCCCCCTGAATATTTTTGAAGAAGCTTTTAATCCAAGATGTTTAATGTTGCATTGGTACAGCCTCTATTTAACGGGCTTATCATTATATATAATTATCTGCCGTGGCAAGATATAGGAATTGCCACCGTTGTTTTGACAATCGTTATTAGATTGTTGTTTTATCCCCTTTATCATAAAGCCACGGCTTCGCAGATTAAAATAAACGAACTTCAGCCGAAAATAAAAGAAATTCAGGCGAAGTACAAAAAAAACTTTAAAGAGAAAGCGGGAGCTTTGCAAAATTTATATAAAGAAAACAACGTTAGTCCCATCGGCAGCATTTTTCTGTTATTGATACAGCTCCCGATTATGTTCGCTCTTTATAAAGTGTTTATGGAAGGATTTGAAGCAGAAAGATTAAGCGCGCTTTTGTATCCCTTTGTTGATAATCCGGGAATAATTAATATGAATTTTATTAATATAATAGACATCAGTCAAAAGAGTATGGTTTTGGCGGTCATAACCGCCATCATTCAGTTTGTTCAGACCAAAGCTATAATGCCCAAAGAGGTTAAATCTGCGTCTTCTGGCCATGTAGCCGGGGGTGGTGGCGTTAAGCCGGACCAGCTTAATTTTGGCGAAGAGATTGGAAGAATAATGACCAAGCAAATGTTGTATGTGGCTCCGTTGCTCACCTTGCTGATTCTCTCCGGCCTTCCCTCGGTTTTGGCGATTTATTGGTCGACGAACAGCTTGGTTTCCATAGTCCAGCAATTTTTTATTAAAAAAAGCATTGATAAGCAAAAAGAGGAGTTATAGAGCTGGCGCAAGTTGCGCGCGCATAATTTAACTTAAAACTTTGTGTTGATCTATGAATTATATTTATTCGCGATTTGCGGCATCAGAATATCATTTATGGATTCGCGCTATTTATCTATGGAAATAGAAAAACTCAAAGAAATAATCGCAAAAATTTTGGAATTTTTTGAAATATACGAGCCCGAGATAACCGTTGAAGAAAAAGACGGTGGTTTTCGCGCAGCCATCCGCGTTTTAGACGCGGGTCTTTTGATTGGGAAAGACGGGGAGGTTTTATTAAGCTTGGAGCAATTATTAAAATCAATCGTCAATAAACAACAGACAGAATTTAAACATTTTACTCTTGATATTAATAATTATAGACTTCAGAAAGAGGGCTATATTCGCGAGATGGCTCAAAAAGCCGGAAGACATGCTATGATCACCAAGAAAGAGGTTTTTTTGCCTCCTATGAATTCATACGAGAGAAGGTTGGTGCATTTAGAGTTGTCAATTAATCCGGATATTGCTACTGAAAGTATCGGTCAGGGCTTGGAAAGAAGGATTGTGATAAAACCTCGCTAGAAAGTCCGGTAAAGTTTTTAATTTTCATAAACATTATGGCTAAAATTGTTTATCAAGCTTGATAAACAATTGGTTGCAAAAATATTGTCAAGAATAAGTGTTAAAATTGTTTCTCGCGAAACATTTTTGTCTTATGGGGGGCTGTTTGAAGTGTTTCTTGAGAAACATTTTTCAATGTATCAATTTTTTACGACCAAAAAACAAAAAACAGGGCTATTGGGAGAAAGCTTAGCCGCTGAATACATTGAAGAAAATAATTATAAGATTGTTGGAAGAAATTATAAGAAGCCATGGGGAGAAATTGATATTGTGGCCCAAAAAGGCAGAAAAACTATTTTTATTGAGGTAAAGACAATGTCAATCGCGCCGAGGTTTGTTGACTATTTAAAACCAGAAGACCAAATGACTCAAAAAAAGAAAAATAGTCTCAAAAAAGTAATTTTATCCTACTTAAAAGAGAAAAAAATAGAAAATCAAGATTGGCAAATTGATATCGTAGCTGTTGAGCTAATGCCGGGAATCCAAAAGGTTCAAGTTCGGCATTTAAAAAATATTATTTTTGATTAAGCTCGATTTATGTTTATCGCGAAACATTATAAGGGGTTATTTTGCAAAAATGTTTCGCGGGAAACAATTTTTAATAAAAAATTAGTTTTTAAGCACAATAATATTGTTTATCAGAGATGATAAACAAAGAATAATAAAAATGTTTATCGTGGCTGATAAACACTCCCACTAGAAAGTCCGGTTGAGATTTTGCCTTTTAATAAGATTGCGCGCAATTTCGCTTTGGCTTTTTTGTTGCCGCAGGACAACGCTATGCTTTAACGCTTCTAGCGGGGTAAATCGTTTTTAACATGAATATTGATAGAAACATTAGATTAATACCGCTCTCAATAAAGCATATAAATTACATTATTGGATGGATTAATTAATAATCCCGTTATAACGGGTTATTTTTCCGGATTGCAAAAACGAACCCCTAATGCTCAAGAATTAAGATATCTGAAAAAATTGGTTAAAAGCAAAAATGATAAAGCTTTTAGCGTTTTTGGTGGCAAGGAATACATTGGGCAGGTCGGCATTAATCAAATATATTGGCCCGCCAAAGCTGGCAGATTGTTTTTGATAATCAGGGGTAAGGTTTCAAAATAAGGGCTATGGCAAATCACTAATAGAAAAAATGTTGGATTGCGCTTTTGACAGCTTAAAATTGCACAAGGCTTATCTTAATCGCTCGGGCTGACAATAAAAAAGCGATTTATCTTTACTATCGCTGCGTTTTAGACAGGAAGGCGTTTTAAAAAAGGAGTATTCCGCGAAAAATCGCCACCTTGATATAATAAAAATAGTTATTTTAGAAAACACTTACCAAGCGTGGTATAAAAAGGCTTAATGGATAAAAACCGCTGGTAAAATTAAAATTCTTTTTATTCAATTTTATTGAAAACGATTTTCCCCTAACTTGCCGCAATTGCGGCAAGTTAGGGGAAAATCAATACGCAAAGGCAAATTAAAATAATTCTTTAATTTTTTAAAAATGAGTTTTATCAAAAGTGAATTTTATCAAAAATGATAAAAAGCGAAATGGCTGGCAACCTAATTTTTCAAGGTATTAAAAATCTCCGGTTGAGCCGGAGATTTTTAGTTAGAGGTTTTTTTGCTATTGATTTTGCGGCTTGATTTTTCTTTTTTTGTAAATTTTGTAAAAAACAACGATAATGGAAATTATTAAAACAATTGATATTAATTTCCACCAATTATTTTTCCACCAGCTTTTTCCAGCTTTTTCTGTTGCTTGCTCTGAGTCTGCGGCAGGCGGTTCCGCGTTAAAGGTCGCGCCTAATGATTTTTCGGCAAAAGCCGAAACATTTATGGAAAGAATTTGTTTGTCGGTTTTGGAGTCGTAAATCGCGACGATTTTCCCGTCGCTGAAATAAGGGACGCAAATGCTGATATTTCCTTTGGGAACCGCCTCAATGCTTCCCCCCGAAGGAGTGTCGATGGCTGAAAAACTTTGCAAGTCCCCGATTTTATATTTATCCAGCAACAGCCAGTTGCTAAAAGAAAAAACTTTGGCGTAATACAACGAGTTTTCCGAATAAGCTCCGAAGCATCCGCCATAAATAATGTCAATTGGCTGAGTATAATCTTTGTTGCGCGCCAATTCTGTCAAATTGTTGCGTTTATCGTAAAATATGTTAATTCTGTAAAATGGCGGAGGCTTGTCCGGATTAATAATCGCCGCCTTAGCGCTCGGCATAAGGCTGGCGCCCCAAAAAATCATCAATATTATACTAAAAGACGCTGCGATGGTTAAATATTTTTTCATATTTAAGTCTTGCCTCATATTTATTTAAAATATTTTTGAAGCTCCTGTTTTAGAAAGAATTTATCAGCCGGACCGAATTCCGATCCGTCATTCATTACGTCGTTTAAGGCGTCTCGCCAAAATATTCCGCTGGTATCCCAAAACAAACATCCATGATGGCACGCGTTCGATCCAACTTTGTTTTGGAAGTAGGCGCAGGCCGTAGGTCGGCCGCTTGCCGGGGGATTAACATCTGCTTTATAACAATTTTTTGGGCCGAAGTTGTTGTAAAAATAGTTGGTGTTTTTGCGCGAATCTGGGTGATTGTATTCGTCTAAAAGGCCTCCTATCGCGTGTCCCAGTTCGTGCGCCATAGTATCTATTGGTTGACCGCATCCAGGAGTGAATGAAGCATCATACATCAATATTGTATTGCCAAACATAGTAGTTTCGGCGCAGATTTTATGTTTTCCATCGTTAGTATATAGGTCAATAATTATATGGGCTGATCCGCAAGATGTTTTTCCTATTTCGTCCGACCTATACATTGTATAAACATCCGGAGTCAGGGGGTCTAAATTTAGCCCCGAAAGTTGCGAAACGCGATTATAAAATTTTTCTTTGTCCGCAGGCGTGTTTTGAAAGCCCGAAGCGGCAACAAAGGCTATTTTTATCGGACCGTTGCCGCCTAGTTTTGTGCAGCTTTGATTTGGTAAAGGGCAGGTGGTGTTTTCACATTCAGCGACAACATTGGCGGCAGCGGTATAATTTTGTTTGCTTTCGAGGTCATAAAAAGCGGCTGTGATCGTGGTGGTGCCATATTCGCCCATTGCGGTTATTTTGCCGTTGGGATCCACGGACGCAACAGAAGAATCGTTGCTGCGCCAAGTTGCCGAATCGCTGACGTTTACTTTTTGGCCGCCTTTGACAAAGTTGGCGGTTAATTGGAATGAAGAATTGGATGAATTTAAAACAACATTGTTGGGCTG
>CAYTHZ010000032.1:0-9431 GCA_964437745.1 uncultured Candidatus Saccharibacteria bacterium | reverse complement strand
ATAGTTCAGTGGTAGAACGCTGTCCTGATAAGACAGAGGTCGAAGGTTCGATCCCTTCTTGGCCCATTATCAAAAAAATTTCGGGTCGGCTTTGGCAGGCGGGCAAGATGAAGGTTGATAGTTTGATCCCACTTGTGTTCGTTAAACAGAATTTATGCCATAAAGCTCTCTATATAATAGAGGGTTTTTTGCATATATTAAAAATTTTTAAAAGATAAGCAGGCGATAGAAAAGGCGGCGGGCGCGAAGGAATCTCTTGTTGCGGCGCGCAAGCAAGTAATAGAGAAATCGATTGAAGATTTTAAGGCGGCTATGGAAAAAGCCAAAACCGATTTTAAATCTTCGTTTGAATAAACACCGACAAACCGCCGCGCTTTCGGAAGAATCGGCGTTATGGCGATTGGAAGTTGAAAAATCATCCGCTTTGCGCGGATGATTTTTTTATGGAAAATTTATTTAAAATTTGATATTATTATAATTTGAACGTCCTAAAGTTTTTCGCGCCGCCCCTTTGGATTTTAGCGATTGGCTTTTGATAGCGCCGGTCGCGTTTTCAATTGTTATAGTTGAAGAAATAAGAAAATTTTTCCATCGCAAAGCGTTAAAAAAATGTTAATTTTTATTTATGGCGAAGATGAATATCGGGTAAAGATGAAACAAAAAGAAAGAATGGAAGATTTTATCAAAAAATATCCGGATGATATGAGCCGAAGAACTTTTGATTTTTCCGAATCGCAGGCGTTTGAAGATTTTAAGATTTTTACCGGTTCTCTTTCTATGTTTTCCGAAAGCAAGCTCGCGGTTATTTTGGAACCGGAGGCTTTAAAAAATTTTGAAGATTTTAAAAATTTTTTTGAACGACATGAATTGGGTTCCGCGTCGCAGATGTTTTTAATTGTTATGGGCGGAGATTTTAAGGAAAAAAAATACACCGATTTGTTTGATTTTCTTTTAAAATCAGCGAAAGAAATCCATAAAATTGATAAATTAAGCGGAGCAAGGCTGTTTGGGTGGATTAAGCAGGAGGTTAAAAAAAGAGGGGGCGTTATTGATGATTCGGCCGCTTCTTTTTTGGCAGTTTTGTTTAAAGGAGACAGCGGCTGCATTGCCAACGAAATAGATAAACTGATTGCTTATAAATTTAAAGAAAAAATTTCCGAAAAGGATGTTTTAGCGGTTTGCGGCGATAAATTTTCTGAAGAAAAAATTTTTTCTTTGACCGACAAAATATTTTCCGGTCAAAGAAAAGAAGCGTTGTTTTTGCTCGAAAAATTATTAATAACCGAAAATGCGGATTTTATTTTTAATATTTTAATTGGTCAGATAAGAAATTTAATAAAAATAAAATTTAACGCCGGAGAAATTAAATTTCAGCCGTTTTACATACGAAAAATGACTGACATGGCGCATAATTATAATTTAGAGCAGCTTAAAAAAATATACGAAGAATTGGCGCAGATTGATGCTTCGGTGAAAACCGGAAAAATTACTTATAAAGAGGGTTTGGAAAATTTTGTTTTTAAAATCAATGATTTGTTTCCCGCCAATTATCCAAATAGGGCTTATTAAATAGTGTTATAGAGTTTGGATAATCTGGATTTTAACCGGCGCGCTTTGTTTTTATGGATAAGGTTAGTTTTTGTGGATTTGTCAAAAGCTTGACAGCATTTTGTCAATAATTCTTTGGCTTTATCTTTATTTTTTTGCGCGCAATGTTTTTTAAAATCTTTGGTTAGAGATTTTAAAATATTCTTTTTATTTTTGTTGGCAACCCTTCTTTTTATATTTTGCCGCATGGCTTTCTTGGCTGATTTAATGCGAGGCATTGAATAAAATCAAAAATCAAAAATCAAAAATGAAAAATTATTTTGCATTTCGATATCATTTTTTGACGATTTCTTATTTTAAATTAGATATGGTATTATTATATTATTATAAATAAAATTTATCAATAGATTTTATGTCGGCTAAATATAATTTAACAAAAAGTTTTAAGGCGGCGTTTTGTGGGATTAAAGACGTTTTAATATTGGAACCGAATTTTAAAATAATGGTTGTTGCCGCTTTGATTGTGGTATTTTTAATGTTTTATTTTCCGACTTCGCGGACTGAAAAAGCGGTTTTGCTTACAATGTGTTTTTCCGTTTTAATTTTGGAAACGATTAATTCCGTGATAGAAAAAGTGTTGGATTATTTTAATCCTGGATTTGACGCCAGGATTAAAGTTATTAAAGATTTAATGGCGGCGGTGGTGCTTTTGGTAAGTTTGGGGGCGACGATTATCGGATGGATAGTTTTTAGCCCTTATATTTTAAGATTATTTTAAAAACTTCTTGTAAAATAATATTATGATAAAGATAGAACGGGCGGTAAGACGATAATATTTTAACCGCATTGCCGCGCCATGGCGCGGTAATGCGGTTAAGTAAAAAAATTTTTTGAAAAAATTATTTTAAAAATAGGCATCCGCTTTTAAAAGAAAAAAAATAAAGCTGAATGAAGTTTTTTCCGCCGTTAAAGCGGCGTTTTTTTGGAAAGTTTTTTAAAAAGTCTTTAATTGCTTTTTTTGGCGTTTATCTTTTGCGCAACTCACCTTTGTTTTTTATTGACAAATATTAATAATGATGATATTATTTTGATAAATAAAAATAATTTGATCGTTTAAAAATATTAAAATCAATATAAAGAAATTTTCAAGACAGGAGGAGAAAATGGGCGAGAGCAAAAAAATAATTGTTTTGCCCGAATGCGGAGCATTGGAGGCTCTTATACTGGAGCTTTTTACCAAGCTTTCCGAAGTAAACGAGGCCGGTTTTACTTCAGCTGCGACAGCGCGCCTTAAATGCGCGGTCGGCGAGGTTTTTAAAAAATATGGTTTAGAAGAAATCTCCGGAGATTTTTGTGATTTTCTTGAGAGCGCCGATGTGGGCGATTGGGATTGGGATTATATTGGCATGTGGGAATGGTGGCAGGAAAAAATTAAAGGATTTTTTTATAATAATTATATAATATGGGAACCGGGAGAGCCCGGTTCGTATTAGAATAATGCCCCGCAACAATGCGGGGTATTTACTTTTTTAAAAAAATATGATAAAAAGAAAATGAATTAAGCTTTTTAAATGGCGTTTCGCGTTAACAAGATTAAAAAAATTGGAGGTATGCGTTATGAAGGGGAATATTTTAATTAATAAAAAATTATGCAAGGAATGCAATTATTGCGTGTTAAATTGTCCGAAAAAATTGATTAAAATAGAGGAATTGGAAATTAATGATTTAGGATATCATCCTGCGAAATTTGATGACGTTGAAGGGAAATGCGTTGGTTGCGCTATTTGCGCCATAGTTTGTCCGGAAGTCGCCATAGAAGTTTTTCAGATTGAAGAAAAAAAGGAGGAATAATATGGCTAAAAAAATTTTAATGAAGGGTAATGAAGCGATTGCCGAAGCGGCAATAAGAGCCGGCTTGAAATTTTACGCCGGATATCCGATAACTCCTCAGACGGAAATTCCCGAATATCTGGCAAGGAATTTTACCAAGCGAGGCGGTATTTTCGTCCAAGCGGAAAGCGAGATTGCTGCGATTAATATGGTTTACGGAGCGGCCGCGGCCGGAGTTCGGGCAATGACTTCTTCGTCCGGTCCGGGAATTTCTTTAAAGCAGGAAACAATTTCTTATATTGCTTTATCCGAAGTGCCGGTGGTGGTTGTAGATATAATGAGAGCCGGTCCGGGATTGGGCGGCATCCAGCCGTCGCAGGCGGATTATTTCCAATTGACAAAAGGCGGAGGCCACGGAGATTATCATTACATAGTTTTGGCGCCGCACACCGTGCAAGAAGCGGCGGATTTAACAATGCTGTCTTTTGATTTGGCGGATAAATATAGAACCGGTGTTTATATTGCCGGAGATGGAGCTCTTGGGCAAATGATGGAAGCCGTGGAATTTCGCGAATATGCTCCGCTTATTATTAAAAAACCATGGGCTTTAACCGGGAAAGGCAATAGAGAAAAGCCGAATCAGATTATTCCTTTCGGATTAGATCCTTATGAGTTGGAGAAAATGAATAACGCGCTTCAGGAAAAATATCGCTTGATAATTTCTCAAGAAACGCGGCATGAACAGGATTTGTTTCCTAAAAATAACAGATTTCTTGAAGTAATAATAGTTGCTTATGGAATTTGCGCCAGGATTGCTAAATCTGCCATTAAGATGGCAAAAGAAGAAGGTTTGTCCGTTGGGCTCATTAGGCCGATTACTTTATGGCCGTTTCCTTATGAGGTGATTAGACGAATTCAGAATTATTATTTTTGCGATATGGCGAAGATTTTGGTTTTAGAAATGTCGGCCGGGCAAATGGTGGAAGACGTCAGGCTTGCCGTACAAAATGACAAAAAAGTTCATTTTTACGGACGGACTGGCGGCGTAGTGCCGACTCCCGAAGAAGTTTTGGAAAAAATCAAAGAAATAGCGAAAAGGCGGTAAAATGGAAAAAACAAAATATCTTTGCCCGAAAATTCTTCATAATTTGCCATTCAGTTTTTGTTCGGGTTGTTTGCACGGATTGGCAAGTAAATTATTGGCGGAAGCCTTGGAAGAATTAGATATCGCGGACAAATCTGTTGCTTTTTGGCCTATTGGATGTTCCGTAACATTATATAAATATTTTGATCTTGATTGCATATTGGTTCCGCATGGCAGGGGACCGGCGGCTGCCGGAGCTTTAAAAAGAGTTTATCCTGATAAAATAGTTTTTACATATCAAGGCGACGGGGATTTGGCGGCTATCGGAACAAATGAAATAATCCACGCGGCAAACCGGGGAGAAAACATTACGGTTATTTTCATTAATAATGCGATTTATGGAATGACCGGCGGCCAGATGGCTCCCACAAGTTTAATCGGTCAGAAAACCACCACTACTCCTTATGGAAAAACCGCAAACGACGGGTTTCCGATAAAAATGTGCGAACTTTTAAATACTTTGGGAGCGCCGGCATACATTGTCCGGGTTTCACTTTCTTCTTTTGCTCATATTAAAAAAGCGAAAGCCGCGATAAAAAAAGCGTTTAAATATCAAATGGAGGGAAAAGGATTTTCTTTTGTGGAAATTCTTTCTAATTGTCCGACCAACTGGCAAATGACGCCGGAAGATTCCATTAATCACGTTAAAAAAATTATGGAAAAAAATTTTCCCTTGGGAGTTTTTAGGGAGCCTGATACGGAGGCGGAAAATGACAAATAAAATAACCATTGCCGGAGCCGGCGGTCAGGGAAATCTTTTGATGGGCAAGCTTTTGTGCGAAGCTGCTTTAAAAGAGGGAAAACATGCAACTTGGTATCCTTCTTACGGCCCTTTAATGCGCAGCGGAAAATCAACTTGCACGGTTGTTGTTTCCGACGAGGAAATAGGGTCGCCAATAGTTTTGCATCCGGATATTTTGATTGTTATGAACAAGCCGTCGCTTTGCTATTTAGTAGATTTAAAGCAGGGTGGGTTGGCAATTATCAATCAATCGTTGGCGCAATATAGCGATAACTCAGATGGTAATACCAAAAATATCGTTTTGCTTTTTGTCAATGAAATGCTTAAAGAAGCGAAAATCGGCGTAAAAATTGCCAACATGGCGCTTCTGGGAGCTTTATTGAAAAAATGTCCGGTAGTGAAATTAGAAAGCGTTTTAGAGATACTGGAAACAATGCTTTTAAAGAAAGATAAAAGCGAGCTTTTTGAGCTTGATAAAAAAGCTTTAATGCTCGGATATAATTATTGCGAATGAAAAAATCCCCGCTTTAAAAAGCGGGGATTTTATTTAAGCCGTAAATTTTAATTTGGCGAAGAATTTTTATATTTCTTCTAAAAATTGCCATTGTCTTTGCTGTGGCGGGGCGAATTTATATTTTTTTTCGGCGAAGCGATGGCCGTAAAGCAATTTCGCGCAGAGATTTTCCCTCCCAAAGACCGATTTGTATCGTTTCTCGCTTCCCGATATTTAATTGTTTGTAATGTTGTGCCATATACCTTGATTATACAAGGCGTTGCGCTTACTTGTTGAGCTTGCGCTTACGATATTTGAAGGATTTTGTGATTTGTGCTAATATATTTTATATATATATGTTTGAAATACTAAGCTTGGAACATAAAACTTGAATTATGAGCAGTTTTAACAAACTATAAGTTTTAAGCTTCAAGATGCGCAATGAATAAATATTTGATTATTTTCCTTTTATTTTTTATTTTCTATTTTCTATTTTCTGCGGTTATTCTCGCTCAAGACGCGATTGGCATTAAAGTCAGCCCGGCTTTAATTGAAGAAAGAGTGGATCCGGGGCAAACTGTGACTTCTACCTTGCGGTTCACCAATATAGGGTCGGTTGAAAAAGCTTTTTATCTTGTTGGGCGGGATATATCGGGGATTTTGGAAAATACTAATCAGCCGATTTTTGCGGAGCCGGGAATTAAAACAGGCTATGAATTAAGTTCTTGGATCGAGGCGACCAGCGCGCCGATTATGGTTTTAGGAAATGAAACAAAAGAGATAGAATTTGTTATTAAGGTTCCGGAAGATGCTTCGCCCGGGAGCCATATCGGAGTGCTTTTAGTGTCCACAAAGCCCGAGTCAGAGATTCAAGAAATAGGGTCGGCTGTGGGTTTTGAGGCGGGTCCGCTGATTATGCTGCGGATATCCGGAGAAATTTTTGAGGAAGCGAAAGTGAGAGAATTTTTTACGGACAAAGCTCTTTACAGCCGTCCCAATGTTAAATTTACCACAAAAGTTGAAAATCCGGGAAATGTTTTAATAAGACCCAGGGGTCCGGTGGATATTATTAATTTTATGGGCAAGACATCGGCTACAATTAAGATGAACAACGACGCGGCCGCGATTTTCCCAAAAGCTATAAGGGAATTTCAGGTTGAATGGAACAAAGACGGCATTGCCTTTGGAAGATATCAGGCGGTAATGAGCTTGGTTTATGGCGATGATGGGAGAAAAACTGTTTCGGCGACAGCTTCTTTTTGGGTTTTGCCTTTGCATATAATTTTTCCGGTATTCGGCGGCATACTTATTTTAATTTTAGGAATTTATATCATAACGAGATTATATATTAAAAAGAAAGTGGCGCAGATTTATGAAGCCACTAAACAGGCAGAGGGTTTGTCTCAAGAGGGCGCGAAAATTAATGAAGAAATTTTGCCGCCAACGCAACCGGTTTCCTTCCCGAAAGCCGCCTTGTGGGCTATCGGACTTTTGGTATTTGTTTTGGTTTTTGTGCTGGTTTTATTCATGTTCTTCGCTTAGTAAAGCGCTAATAGCCGCTAATGATAATATAATTTTTTAAAAATGATTTTTCATAAAACAATCACAATTCTTTTTTTAGCAACGGCGGCAATGATTATATTTCAATTAGCTTTTAAAGTTAGCCCTATTTATATGGGCGGGTATTTGGTGGCGCAAGTTGGTTCGGCGATCGGCATAAACGTGAGCGTTCCGCCAAATCCTTTTAATACTTTGGCGGAACAGCTTAAAAACAAAGAAATTTCTCTTTTAGAAAGAGAAAGAGAATTGGCGCAGCGGGAAAAACAGCTTAAAGAAAATAACCAGTCGGGAGCGGTTTCTGCCAACAATAATTTAATTTTACTATTGACTGTTGCCGGAGCGCTTTTTGCGCTGATTTTAACGAATTTCTATTTAGACTGGCGCCGAAGAAATAATAATTTAGAAATTAATAAGTAGTAAGTAGAAAATAGAAGCTATGACATATTGGAAAAAAATTATATTTTCTATTTTTCTATTTTCTATTTTCTATTTTCTATTTTCTGCGTCGGCGCAAGCGGCGAGTTTGCTTTATGTAAGCGATGCCATCACCGGAATTCATGGCGCTTCGCCTTTAAGCACCACTGATCATAATATAAGATTTACCAATTATAATGCTATTCCCGCTTCCGGAAACATTATTATTAGTTTTGATAACAATTCTTTTTTTATTCCTTCCGGTTTTGATTTTACGGATATAGATTTATTGGTTAATGATGTTAATAAAAATCTTTTTACAACTCCCGGCTCCGGATCCGGATCGGCAATCGGCGCGACGGTTTTTGAGGGATATGCCGGTTCAATTGTTTTCACCTTAAATGATTCCGATTCAATTTCTTCGGGAAGCAATATTTTGATTAAATTGGGAAAGAACGCTGTTTTTCAGGGGACGGGAGACAAGCAGATAAAAAATCCGTTGTCGGCCGGATCTTACAGAGTTTATATCCAGACTAAAGATAATTTTAACAATCCCATAGATGATGCCAAAGCTATGGTTGCCATTGTGGCTCCGGTAAAAATGTTTACGGAAGATTTTAGCCCGCCTACGAGATTTAACGGTTATCCGCGGGGAAGCTTGGCTGGGGGCGCAACAAGGGCGGCGCTTACTTTAAATACCGACGAAAAAGCTATTTGCAAATATTCAAACATTGCCAGCACTACTTACCATGCGATGGCTTCAACTTTTTATATTACCAATAGACTCTTTCATTCCGCAGATGTTAACGTAGAAAGCAATCAAAGCTATGTTTTTTATGTTAGGTGCAAAGATATGCCCGGCAATGTGAATCTGGATGATTATGTAATTTCATTTTCAGTGGCGGCCGCGCTTCCTCCTTATGATCCCAGCGCTCCAATAAATCCTTTAGGCGGCGGAGAGGGTCCAAGCGGAGGAGCTCCTTATCCTCCGCCTCCGGCGGCGCCGCAGTTAAGCATTGAGGGATGGGCTTATCCTTATAGTTTGGTTGTTTTGCTACAGGACGGAAAAAAAGTTCAGGAATCAAGGACAGGTTTTGATGGAAAATTTGCTTTTTCGGTTTCCGGGTTAAAACAGGGAAATTATACTTTTGGGGTGTGGGCCAATGATCAGGATGGAAGAAAATCCATAACCCATAATTCTATATTAGCTGTTGCGGCCGGAACTAAAACTGTTATTTCCAAAATTTATCTTCCTCCTACTATTGAGCTCTTGAAAGAATCGGTGAATCCCGGAGAAAATATAGAAGCTTTAGGAAGAACTGCTCCGGATAGCGGCATTGAAATTCGGATAAGAGGACAGGACGTTTTAAATAGCGCGGAAAATATTATTAAAAAAATAAAAGCGGATAAAAATGGAAAATGGAATTTATCGCTGCAAACTTCTTTTTTAAAAAACGGAACTTATGAAATAAAAGCAAAAGGTTTTTTATCGGAAACCGAGGCTACTGAATTTGGAAATATTTTATATTTCGGAATAGGAGGGGCTCCCGTTCCGAAATTGTTCGGCCGCAGCGATTTGAATCGCGACGGCAAAGTAAATTTAATAGATTTTTCTATTTTGCTTTTTAACTGGGCAGGCGCGGGCGGATTGGCGGATATTAATAAAGACGGAAAAGCGGGTTTGGCGGATTTCAGCATTA
>CAYTHZ010000031.1:0-9460 GCA_964437745.1 uncultured Candidatus Saccharibacteria bacterium | reverse complement strand
TCAGCAGGAAGGCAAAACAGAAAAATTTTCGTTTCCTTAATTGAAAAAAATTTTGGGGGCGCGCAATTAAAAAATGTTAAGAAAATTTTTCTGTTTTGCTCCCGCCTTTGGCGGGGACGGAAACGTTGGGCGGGGTTTCTGCCCGTCAGGGCAGAAATTCTTGCTCAAAATGGGTTCGCGCTTCGTTCAGTAATTGCGACCAATACAAAAATAATCCCGTCGTGGCGGGATGATTTTTGTATTGGTCGGGCCAGGCGGAATTGAACCGCCGCTATACCCACCCCAAGGGTACGGACTACCACTATCCGATGGCCCGTTAAATTTAGCGCGAGGGAGCGGTGTATATTGTTGTACTATAGCTCGGCGCAAGGCAATTGGCGGGCAAGACAATCTAATGGCGCGGACTGCCACTATCCGATGGTTTGCTTATCGCCTGAAAATTAGACCTGTTGCTTAATAATTTTCGCGGCGAAAACTCGATATTTTAAGGCGAGGCGAAGTAAAAATTTCGCAGGAATATATGGAGTATATTTCAAGAAATTTTTGCAAAGCCGCAGCCCAAATAGCAAGTTTACAGCAGAAAAGTTATTAAGCAACAGGTCTATTGAATAATTTTTTGGACGATTGTGAAAAGTCCGTTTTTTAAACGAATAGCTATTTTTCTTTATGCAGAGTTTTTAGGCATTTTGCGCAGACTTTGGCTTTTTTTCCGTTGGGTAATTTTGTTAATTGCAGGTTGGCTTTTTGCTTTTTTTTTCCGGTTGGATTGAATTTCGTTGCGCGCAGTTTTTTTCGTGTTATACTTATATTATAGGTTTTTTGGCAAAGATAGCATTGGCGCATATTTTTAGAATTTAGAATATAGGATTTAGGATTTAGAATTTAGTCATCCAAAAATATATTCTCAAATTAAAAATTCATATATTCTATATTTTACATTTTATATTTTAAATTTACAAGATGGATATTGTTTTACAGCTTACAATTTTATTATTTTCGGTAATATTGCACGAAATTTCTCATGGAGCGGTGGCTAATATTTTGGGCGACCCAACGGCTAAAAATGAAGGACGATTAACCATTAACCCGGTAAAACATCTTGATTTGTGGGGGTCTTTTTTGGTTCCTTCGTTTCTTTATTTCGCGACTGCGGGCGCATTTGTTTTTGGCTGGGCAAAGCCGGTTCCTTTTAATCCTTATTTTTTAAAGAATCCCAAAAGAGATTCGGCGTTAATTGGAATAGCGGGGCCTGCGGCAAATATATTTTTAGCTTTGTTTTTTGGACTGTTATTCAGACTTGCTTTTAATTATGGGTTGTTTGATTCACTCGCTAGTTTATCCGTGGTTTTTCAATATGTCATTTTCATCAATTTGTTTTTGGCGTTTTTTAATTTAATTCCGATTCCTCCTTTGGATGGCTCTAAGGTATTGGCCGGATTGCTTCCGATTAAATATGCTTATATTATTGAAAATTTAGAGCGCTATTCTTTATTTCTTTTATTTTTTGTGATTTTTTTCGCGTTTCGGCTTATCAGTCCGCTGGTTTTTCTGATTTTTAAATTAATAACGGGGATTTAGGCTACAATTATCCACAGCTTAGTTTTTTATTTTGTTAATAAAATATGGTAGAATTAATTATGTTTTAAATCTAAATTTAAATTGAAGGTTAAAGATTTGGAGTATTCTCTAAATCTTTCCGCCGAAAGGCGGATTCTTATCTCTGTATAGTTGCGAGTGAGGAAAATCTTAAATTCTAAATTATAAATTAATGCCTGATGACAACAATAATCAACAGAACGCTTCGGGCCAAAATGGTCAATTTGCCGCCTATCCGCCGAATAGGATTGAGGTTCATACTTTGGAATCTGATATTGAGGAATTTAAAAAAGGCGGCGGACAGGTTGATCTTTCCGGGTCAGCGGCGTTTTCACCACAAGTCGGCGCTTCTGTTCCTGCGCCCAAGGCTTCGGAGCCGGGTTTTTCCGCCTTAAAATCAATTCCGCCAGGCGAAACAGTTCCCTCTTTTAAATTCCCAGGCGCAGAATCTGCGGCTAAATCTTTTTCGGGAACGCCACCGGCGCCGACTGTTCCTTCCTCTTTTTCTTCGTCACCCAAAGAAAGTTCTGTTTTCGGCCAAGAGCCGATTATTCCCATGAAAGATATTTTTGAATCTTCGGCCGATATTTCAGAACAAGGGCAAGCGCTTGAGAGCATTCCTATTATTCCGGCAGAAAAAAAATCTTGGAAGATAATTGCGATTATTGTTGGCGCGATAGCAATAATGGCCGCCGGTTTTTCGGCATATTGGTTTTTCCTAAAAGATTTAGGCATATTTTCTCCACAGCCTTCGGTGATAGAAACTCCGACTCCGGAAATATCGCCTTCCCCGGAAGTTTCTCCTACTCCTGCTTTGATATCAGAGTCGCATACATCGGTCTTTATTAAGCCGGCAGACAAGATGGCGGAAAAAGTTTTAAACGAAAATAAAGCCTCGGCATTAATTTCTTTGATAATCCAGGAAGCGCAGGTTCCCGAATCGGAAAATATTTTCAAAGAAATTGTTTTTCGCAAAGACGATGGCGTTTCTTTAGTTTTGTTTAAGGATTTTATAAGTTTAATGATGCCGCAGATAAATATCATAGCGGCGCAACTGGGAACAGATACGAATGAATTATTTGAAAATAATTTTTCATTCTTTTTATTTTATGATCCGAAAGTTACTCAAATGGGATATGCGGTAAAAATGAAAAAAGATAAATATTTAGCCGTTGCCAATCTTATGTCGGAAGTGGAAAAGGAAGATATTGTGGCCGTTTTGAAAAACCATTTTTTAATTGATGCCGGAGAAAAAATAGGCAGCTTTAAAACGGGAAAAATAGGTCCGGTTGAAACCCGCTACCAGCCGTTTCAAAATGCCGGATTGGCGTTTAACTATGCTTTTTGGAGAGAGAAAGATTTGTTTATAGTGACCACTTCCAGAGACGCCATCAACCAGATTATTCTTCATATGAGAGCGGAAGAGTAGAATTATGAATAGCGCTTTATTGCAACAACTTAAAGAATCTTTAATTGACGAAAAAAATAGGCTCTTGCAAGAGCTTTCTAGATTTACCTTTAAAAACAAGGAGGGCGATTTTGAGGTAAAGGGGCCTATTTTTAGCGATGAATTGGATTTAGACACCGAAGCGGACGAGGCGGAGGATTTTAGCGCCTTGCTGGGATTGGAAAATCAGTTGAAAGGAAAACTTTTATCTATTGAAAACGCTTTGCTGAAAATAGAAAAAGGCAATTTTGGCATATGCGAGAAATGCCGCGAAAAAATAGAGGAGGAAAGGTTAAAAGCCGAACCGTCGGCTGCGTTTTGCATTGGATGCATCAAAGAATAAAGAAGAATTTTAATTATTAAAAAAACCGCGGGCTTGAAGCCCGCGGTTTTTCTACTTTCTATTTATTACTTACTACTTGCTATTAATTGCAACCTTCTTTGATATTCGTTTAAGATTGAAATTTCTTTTGCGACTTTGGGTTCGAATTTTAATTCTTTGCTGCTTAAAGCAGCAGGATCGCTGGCGGAATGTTTTTCCATTTTTAAAGATTTTTGGATGCGTAAATATTGGTAGCGCTTCAGCGCTTTTTCTAATAAATCTCCAAGAAAGTCGGTAAAAATTTTTTCCACAAATCTTGTTACAAGAGGGTGATTAGGTTTTGCATTAAAATTGGCATAAGGCAATCTTGGCAAGTCGGATAAAATAAAATAATCGTTAATCCAAAAATTGTCCTCAAAAAATTTTTTTTGGCTGTTTGCCGAATCAAATACCGACATAAGTCGTTTGTAAATGTTGGCTTGATAAATATTTTTAGAACGATTTTCGTAAGACGATTTTGTAATAAAATGATATAGGCAGATTTTATCTTGGCCGCTTTCTTCGGGGTGGCGAATGTGCCCTCTTCGTCTTATTCTTAGGATTTCGAAAAGAAGCATCGCGAAAAATCTTCCGGTCCAAATTCGCCCGTTTTTAAATGATAAAAGAAGATCAAAATCGCTGGTTTTTTTAATATGTCCCACTGCCATTGACCCGGAAACAAAAGCTAATTCTAAAAATGGCAAAAAATTGAGCCATTTAACGGCAGATATCAGTTTTTTCCATTTTTTATCCAATAAAAGATCGCGGCTTATTCTGTTTTTGACGATTTCTTTCCGGCTATTTAAAAAATAATCGTTATGCTTGTTTTTTTCCTGATTATTTGAAAAATGAAAAACTTCGTTTTTGATTTCATTTTTAATCAGAAAATAAAATCCCCAAAGATTTTCAACGTTTTTTTTGAGAGCGGGGGATGTGTCTAAGCATTTTTGAATTTCTAAAAAATCCGGCGCAATCTGCGCCGGAACCGTTTTAAAGAGATAGCGGTAAATTTCTAAAGCTGTAAGCGGCGTATTTAAAATATCGTAATAAGAAATTGTGGAGAGAATGGATTTTTCTAAGTCGTTCAATTTTTCGCCAAGGCGGGATAACGGATAAGCGAGTTTTATTTTAACTCGCCAACCCGTTAACCAGTTAACTCGTTAACAAAATAGTTAATTATTGAATATTAAGATTATAATACATATTGTTCGGATCCCATAGATAATAGCCGGTTGTGATTCCGGCATCCCTTACGGCTTTGATTTCTAAATTTATCATTTCGGCGGTATAGGTCGCGCCCAAATTAAAGACTTGCAGCCAAGGTCTTAATTTCCGTGGACGTTGCGCTAACTGCGATCGTCGCGGTGGCGTTGGCGGCGCATTGCTCAAAAAGCTTGTCAAGTCGTTTTTTGGCTGACTGCATTGAATAATGAATTACTTCGTAGGGGTGGTCGGCCGGGTTTTTAAAGTTTAAAAACCCGGAAGCATAATGCGAAGGGTAGACCATTGGACAGATATAATCAAAATGGGGAGCCGCATATTCCAATATTTGTCCTATTCCTAAGTCGTCGTAATTTACCGCCGTTAATCCGAATAAGTCCGCTGAAATTTTTATATCAGAACCGTTAGATCTCATTTCATCGGATAAAAATGCGAAGAAATTCTTTATTATTTCTTTTTTTGGGGTTTTGGCATCCCATTCCGGGAAAGACATATCCGACAGATCGCCGTCGGATGGAAATCTTATGTAATCAAAATTTAATTCATCTACGCCGTAAGAAGCGATTTTTTTGGCAATTTGGGAATTATATTTCCATACTTCTTTTGAGGCGGGGTCAACCCAAGACAAGCCTTTTCTATCAAGCCATATTCCTCCGGTTTTTTTTGATTTTACCGCTAATTGAGGCCGGGCGTGGGCTAATAACGAATCTTGAAAGACGGCGATTCGCGTTATGACGTATATTCCTTGATCATGAAGTTTGTTTACCAGCCCTTGAAAATCGGCAATTCTATTTTGTTCAGCTCCTATGGTTAAAGTTTCTTTTAAATTTGCTTTAAGCGCCAAATGTCCTGAAAAATCTTTGACGTCAATAACAATGGCGTTTAAATTGTTTTTTTTGATTATCTTTAAGAGATAATCTATTTGCTTGGCGCTGCCGGCAGTCCAGGAAGTGGCATAAAGAGCTTTAATTTCCCGCGGCGGATTGGCAAGGCGCTTGTTCGAGTCGTTATTATTTTGTTGTTGTTCATCTTTTGTTTTGGACAATGATGATAAAATAGAAGTTTCGTTTGATAAAATTTCTGGAATTATTTTAACCTCCTTAACCTCATCAGATTGCGGTGATTCTCCAAAAAGAGTGTAATTGGTTGTTAGCTCTGGGGCAGGGCTGTTTTGGGGAGAGCGTTCTATGGCGATTTCCCGGTCGCCGATTTTTAACGACCAAAGCAAAAAAAACGCTAAACTTAAAGCGATTAAAACCCAGAATAATTTTGACTGAGTGGAGGGCATAGCTATTTATGTTTCCATTGGAGAAATATTCGGTGATTTTTCGCGAATATAAATATTCGTCAATGTTAAAAGAATAGCAATGATAAGCGGACCGTAAATTATTCCCATAATCCCAAAAATTTTTAATCCGCCTAAAATTGAAATTAAGATTAAAAGTGGGTGAACGCTTGTTTTATCGCCGATTATGACGGGTTTAATAATATTATCAATGCTAGAGGTGATAATTAAGTTGTAAGCTAAAAATCCTAATCCCAAAATGGTTTCGCCGCTCATAAATAAAAAAATGGATACGGGGATAAAAACCAAATAAGGGCCTAATAAAGGAAAAAATGAAAAAATTGTCATAATTATACCCCATAGAAGCGGCGATGAGATGCCAAAAATAAGGAAACCGATGCCGCCCGCAAGTCCTTGGCTGGCGGCTGAAATAAAATTTCCGTAAAAAATCGCCCGGCAGGTATTTTTAAATGTTGCAAAAAGATGATTTTGGTGTTGCGCGCTTAAAGGAATAATTTTTGAAAAAAAATCTTTTATTAAATGTCTGTCTTTTAATAAATAAAAAATAGTTAAAAGCATCATGAAAAATCCAAGGATTAAATTAAAGACATTGGAAAGAATGCTGTCTGCTTGGTTAAGTATAAAAAACCCGATATTTTTGAAGGTTGGCGCCACATCTTGCATTAATAGCGTTTTAATATTCAGGTTGAGATTTTCAGAAATATTTTTAATGAAAATAGAAGTGGAATTATTAGACTGAAGGAATTTGTCAATTTGCGCGGGAGTGATATAAATCTGGATTTGATGATATAGTTCGGAAATTTCCCGTATGGCCATTGATGAAATAATTATAGTCGGGGTAATAATTATTAAAACCACCATTAATATTATTATAAGTCCGGCTAGGTTTTGACGATTGCGGAATTTGGCAGATATTTTCTCATGCCAATTTTTTGTTAAAAATGCGATCATGATAGCCAAGACAATCGGTGTTGCGAATTCTAAGATTAGAATAAAAAACAATCCCAAAAACAGGATAATAAAAAATATTAAAGGATAATTAGATTGCCGGGAGCTCATATTAAATTAAATGTTGTGGATTGGCGCTTATTTTTCTTGATTGATTTTTTAATGGATAATATTATAATTATAACATGAAATTTTTTATTATTACAATTTTGCCGGAGGCGTTTAATTCATATTTGAAAGCGTCCATTTTAAAAAGAGCTGGAGAAAAAGGCTTGATTAAAATAAATTTAATTAACTTAAGAGATTATGCTTCGGGTAAGCATAAAAAGGTGGATGATGCTGCCTACGGCGGCGGACCGGGAATGGTTTTAATGGCGGAGCCGATACTCAAAGCAATCGCGAAAAATAAAAAGTTAAAAACTAAAATAATAATTTTTGACGCGGCTGGAAAACAATTTAACGATAAGATGGCGCAAGAATTATCAAAAGAGAAAGAATTAATGATAGTGTGCGGACGTTATGAGGGAATTGACGAACGCATTGTTAAAATTCTAAAAACTCAAAACCGCAAACTAAAAATTATTTCCGTTGGCCCGTATGTTTTAACCGGCGGAGAGCTTCCGGCCATGCTTTTAATTGACGCCGTCTCCCGTAAAATTCCCGGAGTTTTGGGAAAACAAGAATCGCTTGAAGAAAAACGTTATGGCGCGGGAGTGCCGGTTTACACTCGGCCGGAAGTTTTTGCGCATAAAGGAAAAAGATATAAAGCGCCAAAAGTTTTGCTTTCCGGCAATCATAAAAAAATAGAAGAATGGCGCAAAGCGCATCGCAAAATAAAAATGTATTTTTTTGATGGAATTTAAAGTTATCCTTGCGTACGGAGGTGCGGGGAAACCCTTTATATTATAGCGAGTAAGCTTGAAGAATATATTATTAATACTTGCGTTTTTTCGCTTTTATTTACGCACATTGCAGATTATATTAAAAAAAGAAGCTCAAAGACAATCAGGATAAATTGATATCTCTAATTCCATGATAGATTATTGATATGACGCAATACCGAAAGAGCGCGCAAAGATTTTCAAAACAAGCTGTCTTCGATACAATTTATGATGCAATGACAGAAAGAGTAAATGGAGTTATTTAACACATTGCCGCACAATATTAAATTTCTTTGCGAGTCTAAAATTGGGTGGCGTTATACATTATATTGCAATATTTTCAATTTCGTTTTATAGTTTTATATACTTAAAAATGTTCATTAAAAAATGATAATATTGAAAAGGAGAAAGCGCCGATGAAAATACCGAAGATTGTTTTAACCGGAGGGCCGTGCAGCGGCAAGACAACTAGTTTATCTTATCTGGCTGAAAAGCTGTCGGATTTTGGATTTATGGTGTTTATTGTTCCGGAAGCGGCTACTTTGGCAATAAGCGGCGGCATTGACCCTCGTAAAATGTCCGACGTAGAACAAATAAAATTATTTGAGGAGTCTCTTTTTGACATTCAACTATATTTAGAAAAAATTATAGAGAAATCCGCGCTTAAAATTTTTCCGGCGGCCAAAAAAGTTATTTTATGCGACAGGGGAATAATGGATTTAAAAGCTTATATGCCGGAGCCGGCGGAGTTTAATTTCAAGAATTTATTGGAAAAGAAAAAGCGCAGCGCGGTAAAAATCCGCGATAATTATGAGGGCGTAATCCATTTGATTACGGCGGCGGAAGGCGCGACGGAATTTTACACCCGTGAAAATAATAAAGCCCGCTTGGAAACTCCGCAAGAAGCGATTTTAGCCGACCAAAAAACCCGGGATTGCTGGCTTGGCCATCCTCATTTAAAAATTATTGACAACAGCACGGACTTTGCCGGCAAAAAGAAAAGAGTTTTGGCGGCGATTTGCGGGTTTTTGAGAATTCCCGCGCCCCCCGGAGATTGAAAGGAAGCTTTTGGTTCGGCAGTTTAATTTTCCGGATGATTTAGTTTTCCAGAAAATATTATATATTGAACAGACTTATTTGAAAACAAAAAATTCACGGGAAACATTGCGCCTAAGAAAACGCGGACAAAATGGTTCTTTTATGTATTTTTTTACAAAAAAGACGGACACCGAGGATCCTTATGATTTGTAAATTTTATTTCCCGTTAGTTAATTATTGGAATTTCTAATGAGGCTCATAAATAATAATCCTTTTGCAATTTCGCAAGGGGATTTTTTGTTTGTCTGCGGCCTCATATGCAATTGTCAAAGTTTGGTTATTTTGTTATGATTTTTATTATGGAGGCGTGCCAGAGTGGTTGAATGGGCCGCACTCGAAATGCGGTATGCCCGAAAGGGCATCGGGGGTTCAAATCCCTCCGCCTCCGAAAAAATTTCGCTTCACTCATTTTTTCGGGAGTAATTGGTAATTTGTAATTAGCAATCAGGGCTAGGAAGAAATTTATAGCGGGAGCGAAAATTTTCCTAAAATACAAAGATTAAAGAAAAATTTATACTTAACAAAGAGCAGATTGTAAAAATGCCTGGTGGCTGCCTAAATCAGCGGAATATTTTTATCATAGAACAAAGAGATTGGCGTTG
>CAYTHZ010000030.1:0-9605 GCA_964437745.1 uncultured Candidatus Saccharibacteria bacterium | reverse complement strand
TCGCTCGGAAATGAAAACAAGTTTTCATTTCGCTCGCTTCGCTTGATTATAAGCTAATGTTATTTCGCAAGAGGTCTTATAATATTTCTTAAATTAATAATTCCCCAAATTAAAATAACCAATGCGGTATTATACGCGATTTCAATAAGATGAACTGGAGAAAAAACATAAGAAATTTCTTGACCGATTATTGAATTGAACAAAATAGTTGCCGCCGGAGATAAAAAGGTCAGCTGAAAAAAAATGTTTTTGAAAGGCGTCTTTTGAAAAAAAAGGTAAATTGCGGCGCCGATAATTAAAAACGACAAAAAATAAAACCCGCTAATTTTGTCCAAATTTGCGATATCTAAAAGAAAACCGCTAATTGCGGCAACCGCAAAAAACGGCTGCCAGCTTGCGTCTAATCCGTTAAATATTTTTTTTGAGGAAAAAAAATTTTGTTTTTTTTGTTTTTGAGTTTCCGCGGCCGCAAAGCCGACTAATATCAGCAAAACTAAAATAAAATTGGGTTTAGCGCCCAAAATAGCGATTTTCCCGACCCAAACCGCTTGGAATAAAACTGCGATTGCCGCCAAAATGATTAAGCCGATATTTTTTATTATCATTGCTTTTAATATTATCAGATAAACGCCAAAAAATCTACACGGAAATGAATTGTGACAAACAATTTTTTGGTTAAAGCAAAAACCTGTGATATAATTAAAATGTCGGACAATATGCTGGATTCAAAAAAAGAAAACATCATTGATAATGGCGCCGATTTGTCTTTTGACGGCAAAATTTTTGCCCAGCTTTTAGATTTTGCCGAAAAGACGGCAAAAATAGAAGAAATAATTGATAAAAATCCCGGCATTGCGGAAGACGAATTGATGGAAAAAATCGGCAATTTTAATCTTAAAGAAAAACAAAAAGAATATTTTAAAATAGGCGCAAGAGGTTTTTTGGGCAGAATGAGCAAGGTAAAAGAAATAACGTCCGGCATTCCGGAAAATGAAAAAGAAAAACAAGGAGAATTTCTTTATAAGAAAATATTCAAAAAGCCGCCCAATCAATCCGTTAAATTTATTTCCGACAATGCTAATATTATTTTGATTTGCGAAAATGACGAAGACTTTCGCTACGCTCTTTACCATAAAGAAATCGTTAAAAATGGCCTTAATAAAATTCCCGAAGAATCGGCTGAAGCCGCTTATTTGCCTGAAATCAAAGATTATCCAGCCATAGTCATAGCGGTCAATAAAGAATTAATAGATAAAAATAATCATGATATTTCAAGCGCCGTACGCCACGAAAAACAGCACGCTTATAATTCCCTATTTTACAGACCGGCCTATGAAAAAGAGAAGGTTATTTTAGAAGACATCAAAAATATGATGAGGGGTCAAGAAAACGGAGATAAAATCAGCTGGTTTGAAAAATTAAAAATTTTTTTAAAAAAATATGAAAGATACGCCACAGAAGGAACGATCAAAGAAGAAGCCATCGCTTATTTTTGCGAACCCATACCGATAGAATTGGCGGCTAAAAAGATAATATCGGAATCTTATAATTTGATGCCGCAGATAATCCGGCATTTTAAATTATTGCGCGAAGAAGAAACGCGAAGCTTGCATTCAAATAAAAACGCTGTTTTTAAAATGACAGAAATTATCAGCCAATGCGGAATTTTCAGTAAAAAATTTGAAGAGAAGACTTTCCTGGCGCTTCAATGCCTTGACTTGTTTAAACAATGCAAAATAGATAAAAAAAATTTTCCGATTTTAATCGTCCAGCCCCTAGAACAATGGGACAATATTGTTAAAAAGCTGGCTTTTTTATCGGGAATAGAAAAAAAATCTTACAACATTATCAAGGAATTGCAAAGTGTGAAATTTTTTATTTATCGCAATTATATTAATTTTCCAGAAGAAACTTTCGGGCGCAAACAAACTCCGGTTATCATTGCCGAACGCCACAAAATATGCCGGGCTGTGGAAAAACTGATTGATTCGGAAATAAAAAAAATAACGGAAAAGCCCGCTTTGGCTAACGACGAAAAATTTTTAAAACGGGTAAAGGAAATAAAGAACGATTTTTCCGAAAATCTCAATTTTTAGATTCGCAAAGTTCAAGCAAAAGCCATAAAAACACTCCGAAGTTTTAAAAACAGCGGCTAAAATAATATTTTTAACCGCTGTTTTTCAAACTCTAAAACAAACTCCCTCCACCCAATTATGTTTTTAAACTTTCGTTAATGCGAGATTTAAGTTGATTATTAAGCGCGTTTATATTTTTTCAATAAAAATTCACAAAGCGCGCGCCCTTTTCCGATTTGCTTTTAGGTAAAAATATTAATAGAGGAGCGGGTGAGCAGAATCGAACTGCCGTCTCTTCCTTGGCAAGGAAGTATAATAGCCACTATACGACACCCGCAAAAATACGAATTACAAACTACTCAAATTTTAAACGAAACCAAGTCAGACTTGGCGAAGTCCCGCCTGAGGGGGCGAGGAGAAAAATTTATGCCGCGGAAGGGAATCGAACCCCCGACGCCAGCCTCTTCAGGGCTGCGCTCTACCACTGAGCTACCGCGGCATTAATTAAATTATATTGAAAAATCAATATTTTTCAATATAAACAAGGTTTTTATTTTATCCGTTGCGATTTGTTTTAAAATTCGTCGCCATTCGTGGATTATTTCGCTTGCCGATTACAAATCCACTCTTCTATTTTCCAGCTGATTTCTTTTATTTAGCGCTTCAGTCATCTGGGTTATCCAATTGTCAATCGGTTTATGAATCATTCTTTCCACGCCGGCGCTTTGGCTAGTTTGCCATTTTCCTTTTCCTTCAAAAGGTTTCCAATATTTCTCCAAAATTCTTTTTTTGGCGGTAATTTTTTCCAAAACATCCTTTATTTCTTCTTCTCCGATAGGCTGGTCAAAATC
Organism: uncultured Candidatus Saccharibacteria bacterium; assembly: GCA_964437745.1. GTDB lineage: Bacteria > Patescibacteriota > Minisyncoccia > UBA6257 > CAYTHZ01 > CAYTHZ01. The sequence goes on along the minus strand of CAYTHZ010000030.1, from coordinate 6,679 downwards.
AATGAAGTAGGCGGCGTTTTCTCTTTTGGGATGTTCTAAAACGATAAAATTCCGAAACACAAAGCCACGATATCCTAAAAAACCTTCTTGTCCGTAAAATCCGAAAAGCGCGTCCGGTTGTTTCCGCAAAAATTCCACGCGGCGGGGGTCTGAAGCAATGGTTCTTTTTAATTCTTTTCCTTCCTCCTCTTTTGGCAAAGCCGGCCAGTCGGGAATATTTAATATTTTTTGCGGCTCGGCATACCAAAAATCAATGCCCATTTTATCTATACTATTTAATATTTCATCCAAAATCTCTTCTTTGGACGCCTTAATATCAGCCGGAATTCTTCCAAACAATTCGCCTTTTTCGCCAATAGACAGCGTTTCGTGTTTTTGCCTGCCTTCTTTGGTTTGATAAAAAACAACCACGTTTAACGTCCCGCTTTTTTCCGGCTTAATTATGGTGATTGATTCAACGCCGGGTATTTGGGAATAAAAATTCATTCCCGGCGGCAATTCGCGCATTCTTTCCTTGATTAAAGCATTGTATTTTTCCGCTCTTTCCTGTTTTCCTTTTTCTTTAGCCGAAGCCAATACGGACTCCCCAAAATCTTTAAAGCTTTTAAATATTGCCATATTATTTTTCCCGCTCCTTATTAAATTCGGAGGCGGTTTTTCAGGATATAATTTTTTATTAATTATATTTCTCTTTATTTAATTTTCAAGAATAATTTTCTTTAAGCTATTTGAGGATATTGCATTTTCATTTTTTAGCGATATTGATATTTTCCGATTTATTTTTTTCATTTTGTTTTATCATTTTTATTTATAAATTTCCAATGCCAATGGCTAATTATTAATCGGTGTCAGTTTTGGTGCCGCCTTCCATTAATTTGTTCTTTATCTCATTCGGCAACGGGCCGAATATTTTTTCATAATGAGAGAATGTTTCCATTTTCATCAGCGGATTAAACATTTCCCAGTTGAATTCTAAACCCCTGTTTAAAATTATTGGTTTAGTTGTGCGCCAGCCGCCCTCCCAGCGGTTATCGCGATAAATATTTTTTAAATCTTTTTTAGAAATTTTCACAACATAATCATAAAGTTTTCCATTATTAACTTTTTCAAGATGATTTATCTGCCAGGTGTCCATATCGCCCAATTGGAGATAAACTCCGTAGTCGCGCAAAAATCTGTCCGTGCCGCGCGAACCCGTGGGTACTAAATATTTTAAACCCTCTTTTCCGGAAATATGTTTAAAAATTATAGAATCTTTTTCTTCTGAGCCGGCCGAATAAATCGGCAAAAATAATTTATAACCCCAATCCTTAACCTCTTCTATGATTTCTTGTTGTTCCTTCTCCGTCAAAATTTCCGAAACCGGCGGCTCTTTGGAAAATAATTTTTCCATTAAAGCATATTTCTCTTTGTATTTTTCTTCGTCAAAATCTCTGATAGCGTCGCGCTCATATTTTTCATTCGGTCCGTAGCGCAACAATAATCCTTTAAAAGCCCAGCCGGGCAAGCGAGTGGAAAATGAATTGGAAAATTTCATTGGCGGACAATATTTTATCAAACCTATAATTTGTTCATCAGATAAGTATTGGCAATGATAAGTGATTTGCGAAATTATTCTTCCGTAACTTTCCGGGTAATTAATTCTTTTCCCGCCCATTTCCATTTCTTCAACCCTGGTATTCAATACTTTATCATATATTGAAGAGCCCCAGGCTTTAACAATTTCATTTTTAGGATTAAGCTCTTTGTATTTTCCGATAATTTCATCCACGGCTTTTTGGACGAATTTTTTTGAGCATCGGCATCCCAATAAGGCAGTATTTGATAAGCGGCTATGTTGTACAGCGAAGCGCGCCAGTCATCAATAATATTTCCGGAAAAATATAATTTTTCAATTTCTTGCGGAGAAAAATTTTTATGACCGATAATTCCTTTTTGCATCAATTCGTATTTCAGATAAGAATTTTTCGTTTTAATGACCCATTGTTTCATTTGCTCTTGTGAAATAGCGCCGTAGTCAACCAATTCCAAAAGAGAATAATCTTGCAAGCTGTTTTCAATCAGCCAATTAACCACTCTTTCGCTGACCGCTCTTTTTTCGGCAAGAGGTTTAATAATATATGATTCATAATCATCGGGGTTTTCACCCCTATTTTTAATATCATTATTCCATTCCAATACCTTAATAAGCAATTCGTCGCTTAATTCATTTTTATTTAAACTATTTTCAATAACCCGTTCAATTTGATACAATTTGCCGCTATATTTTGAATAATTTTCCAACCCTCCTATTTTCGTTAAATCAGACAAGCTTAAATTTGCATTAAATTTAACGCTTTCAATTTCTCCTCGATTGTTTTTATTTATTTCATCAAAAAATCTGTCTGATCCCTGTGGATTTATTTCAAAATCTCCTGCTGTGATTTTTTTATGAGGAATACCCTTTTTTAAATATTCCGGACGACCGGAGTTTTTCGCTTTTTCCAATTTTTTCGATAAAACCTGCTCCGCCGGATTTTTTCCTAAAACGGATTCTGCAGAATCTTTTTCGGAATATGGTTTTTTAGAAATTAATTCGGACATATTTTTAGCTAAAAATAATATAAAAAATTATATCAACCCTGTTTTTTTTCTAACTTCTTTCATCGTGGTCTGCGCGATTTTTTGGGCTTTTTTGCGACCCTTTTCTAAAATTTCCAGAACTTTTTTGGGATTTTTCGCCAATTTTTCTCTTTTTTGTTTTAGCGGCTTTAAATAATCAACCAAGTTTTTTGCCAATTTATCTTTAAATTCGGCGTATCCTTTATTTTTAAATTCTTTTTCTAATTCCGCAATTTCTTTTCCGGACGCCAAGTTATAAATTTCCAAAAGATTGGAAATTCCCGGCTTATTCTGTTTGTCGTATTTTATTTCTTTTCCGGAATCCGTTACGGCTATTTTTATTTTTCTTTCAATTTCTTTTGCGTCTTCAAAAACTCCGATGTGGCTGTCCGTCAAACCGGATTTGGACATTTTTTTTAAAGGATTGTCCAAAGCCATAATCCTGGCGCCAATTTTAGAGATCAAAGACTTCGGCTCGGGAAAAGTTTCTCCGTAGCGGGAATTAAATTTTCGCGCCAAAGCGCGCGCCAATTCCAAATGCTGAAGCTGATCTTCGCCCACCGGCGCCGCCTCGGCTTTGTAAAGCAAAATATCGGCCGCCATCAATACCGGATAATTAAGAAGTCCGGCGTTGATGCTTTGTTTGAATTGTTTTGCTTTATCTTTAAATTGCGTCATCCGTTCCAGCTCTCCCAGCGGCGTGATGGTATTTAAAATCCAAAACAATTCTGTGTGTTCCGGCGCTTGCGATTGGATAAAAATTGAGCATTTTTTAGGATTTAATCCGAAACTTAAATAATCAACGGCTGTTTCTAAAACATTATTCCTTAATTCTTCGGGATTTAAAGATTCGGTCATCGCGTGCAAATCAACGATAAAAAACAGGCAATTATGCTCGTTTTGTAATTCTATCCATTTTTTGATGGTAAAATAATTGCCGATATGAAATTGTCCCGTGGGCTGCGCGCCGGAAACTACTCTCATATTAGTTTATAAGTTTATAAGTTGATAAGTTTTAAGTTGATAAGTTTTCTGTATTCTTTAAAAATTTTACATAACCGCTGATTGCTTTTATTAATTCGGTGTAATCGTCAATTATTTTCTCGTCGTTGTGGAATTTCTTTAACAGGCAAACGTTTAAATTTCTCTTTGTTTCTTCAGCTTCACATTTGGCAATATCGTGCAAAATTCTGATTTTTTCTTTAAAATATCTCTTGTTATACGCCTCTGCAATATTATTTGACACAGAAGAAGATGACCGGCTTAATTGATTAACACTTCTGAATTTTTCTTCTTTTGGAAATAATTTTGTTAATTCAAATACTCTTAATTCCAAATTAACTGCCATGGTATAAATTTTAAGATTTTCCAACCCAGTTGCCATAATTCAAAACTTACAAACTTATAACTTGCAACTTAAAACTTAAAAACTTATTAACTTTAATTAAACCTCTATTACCACGGGCAGAACCATCCCGGTTAGACAGCTTCGCGTCTAACGGGACAGGAAGTGGTTTCTTAAAGTCAGTTTTAATTATTTTTTCTAATTTACTAAACTTCTATCACTACAGGCAATACCATCGGCCTTTTTTGGGTTTTTTGGAATAAAAATTCTCCGATTTTGTCGCGCAAGCTTGATTTCACGTAAGACCAATTCTTGGTTCTTTCCTTGGTGGCGGTTTTAGAAACAATTTCCTTTACCATTTTCCGCGCCTCCTGTAAAAGTTCCTGCGATTCTTTAAGATAAACGAATCCGCGGGAAATAATATCCGGACTGCCTCTTAGTTTTGAGGTTTGTCCTTCAATCGCGACAATTACCACAAAAATGCCGTCTTTGGCAAGCGCTTCCCTGTCGCGCAATACCACCTCTCCCACATCATCGTTGCCCAAGCCGTCAATCATTATGTAATTTGCCGGGACGGATTCGTCGGTGTTTATAATCCTGTTTCTTTCCAATTTAATGACCCTGCCGTTTTGGGGAATTAAAATATTTTCTTCGGCAACTCCGACGTCTTTCGCCAGCTCGGTATGAGCTTTAAGCATTGAATATTCTCCGTGCACCGGCACGAAAAACTTCGGCCGCGCCAAACTGATTAAAAGTTTTAAATCTTCTTGGTAAGCGTGCCCCGAAGCGTGGATATCCATCATTTTATAATGATAAAGCTCCGCTCCCTGCCTCAACAGGCTGTCTTTTAAGGCCTGCACCGAACGTTCGCTGCCCGGCACTATAGATGAGGAAAAAATCACCAAATCGCCTTTTTCAATTTCAAAAAATTTATGCTCTTTGTTGGCGATTCTCATTAAAACCGCCTTGTCTTCCCCCTGGGATCCGGTGCACATTATCACCAATTTGCCGGAGGGCAGCCGCTTTGCTTCTTTGGCGGAAATCAAAGTGCCTTTTTTCGCCTTGATATATCCTAAATTTCTGGTTATTTCCAGATTGGTTTTCATGCTGTAGCCGTCAATCACCACTTTCCTGTCGTATTTTTCCGCCAGCCAGATAATCTGCTGGATTCGCGATATTAAAGAAGCGAAAGTGGCGGCGATAATCCTGCCTTTGGTTTTGGAAAATATGGTGTCTAAATTTTCAAAAATCACTTTTTCGGAAATGGAATGGCCCGGAGTTTCGGCGCCGGTGGAATCGGACATTAAAAGCAAAACTCCGGAAGCGGCAAGTTTAACTATTCGCGACAAATCAACAGGTTTGTCAGAAACAGGATGAAGGTCAAATTTAAAATCAGAAGTCAAAATTACGGAACCAACCGGCGTTTTAATAAACAGGCCTATGGAGTCGGGAATATTATGATTCATATGAAAAGGCGTAACGTCAAAAATTCCGCAATTAATTGTTTTATTTTCGTTCGTTTTAATTATTTCTATATCCGGCTTGGGCGCGTTTGGAAAATCGTCTTGCCTTTTTAAAATAATGGCCGAAGAAAGAGGAGCGGTATAAATCACAGGACTGCCGATTTTTTCCAAAACATAAGGAATGGCGCCCAAATGGTCGTAGTGGCCGTGAGTTATAAAAACTCCCCTGATTCTGTCTTTTCTTTTTTCCAAATATTCCACGTTGGGAATGACAAAATCAATTCCCATCATTTCTTCTTCGTCGGGAAAACGCAAACCCATATCAATAACCAAAATGTCGCCGGGTTCATTCGGCCCTTTGCAATATTCTAAAACCATCATATTTCTCCCGACTTCTTCAATGCCGCCCAAAAAAATCAGGCGGATAAAATCCGAATTAGTTTCCGCTTTTAATTCCCTGTGTTCAATTTTTTTGCGCAAAACGAACCTCGCGCCTCTTCCGCGCCCGGCATAACTTGAGTATTTCATAAAAATATCATAATTGAGTAATTGTAGAATGATTTATTATTGATAAATAAAAACAATTATTATTTTTCGGCCAAACTTTTTTAATATAATGCCAATCTGCAAATTTATACGAATGCCGCGAATTTAAATTTACCCATTATGAATTAAATTTGCCTTTATTATACACCTCTTAAAAACAAAAGTCAAATTTTTCATTGACTTTTTTATTATAATATGATAAAATAGATCGGCGAGAAAGAAACGAATTTTTATTTTCAATTTTTTAATTTACTCGGCAAGTAATCGGATTAGTTGCGATTTAGTTGCGATTTTTGATTTTCCCTTTTAATCCCGCAATTGCGGTAAGTTAAGGGAAAATAGTTTTTAATAAAATTCAAAAAAAACAAAGCGCCCCTTGCGGGGCGCTTTGTTTTTTTATCCAACTCGCTCTTTTCAAGGAAAAAGAGAGTTGGTTCAGCTCAAGAAAAACTATTTGGTGTAGGTCCAGTAAGAGCCAGCGAGTTTTGCCGGGTAGAAACCATTAGCCCAGTCAAGAGAACCAGAAGTACCCCAGGTGGCGTTGTGGTTAATACCCTTGGCTTTGTCAGACCAAATAAAAGCAGTGATAGGAGTGGAAGGGTTGCCGATAGCGGCTGAGGTATAAAGAGGGTTGGTGGTTTCTGTTCCGAAAACATAACCAGCGGTCAATTCAGCAAGACCGGCGCGTTCTTTTGCCAATCTAACGGCAATAGAATCACCGACA
>CAYTHZ010000029.1:0-10526 GCA_964437745.1 uncultured Candidatus Saccharibacteria bacterium | reverse complement strand
TCTGCATTATTTTTGCATTCAAGCGCCGATTTGGCCGCATAGGTTGAATCGGCGCAGTTATACTAAATACTAAATACCAAATACCAAATACTATCTAATTGTTTTGCAAGAGGTCTTAAGATATGGCGAATTTTGAAATTGCTTTAATATTTATTTTCGGTCTTTTGCTGGGCAGTTTTTTAAACGCGCTTATTTTCCGCTTTAAACCGGAAGACGATTTTTCTTTTTTAAAATCAATAAGAGGCAGGTCGCTTTGTCCGCGTTGCCAAAAACAGCTGCGGTGGTTTGAATTAATCCCGGTATTTAGCTTTGTGTTTCAAAAATTCCGATGCAGGAATTGCAAAGAAAAAATCAGCTGGCAGTATGTTGTTGTGGAATTGCTGACAGCGGTTATTTTCGCGGCCATAGCTTATAAATTTTGGGATTACCCTTTTTTGATGGTATTTTGGTGGTTTGCCGCTTTTTTTCTTATTTTAATTTCCGCCATAGATTTTTATCATTATTTAATTCCTAATATTTTGATAAAGATTCTTTTTCTTGCCGGACTCGTTTTATTATTAAACAATCTTATTTCAGGCAATATATATCAAATACTCAATACTCAATACTCAATATTCAATATTCCATACTCCATACTAAATACCGATTATAATTATCTTGGTTATTATTCTTATTTATTTCCCAAGTTCGGCTTGCCTTTATGGAATTATTTGGCCGGCCTGCTTTCTTTTTCTTCAATATTGTTTATAATTAGTATAGTCTCCAAAGAAAAATATATGGGCATGGGCGATGTTTGGCTTACGGCTGTTTTAGGATTTTTTTTGGGATGGCCGGCGATTATTTTGGTTTTCATCCTTTCTTTTTTGTCCGGAGCTTTAATTGGCATTATTTTAATGATTTTTAAAGAAAAGTCTTTTGATTCGGCTTTGCCGTTTGGCCCGTTTATTGCCGCTTCGGCCCTGGCTGTGGCGCTTTGGGGAGAGGTGATATTGAAAATTTATTTTAGCGCCGCGGGATTATAATAAAAATGAAAATTTTAAATTCTAATAAGTCAAAAGGTTTTACTTTAATAGAGCTTTTGGTTTCTGCTTCTCTTTTGATGCTTTTGGCGGGAATGGTCGTGGCATATAACCGACAAGGAGAGGCGGAGGTTTCTTTAAACCGGGCGGCGAGCAAGGTTGTCGCTGAAATTAATACTGTAAAATCAATGGCAATTGCGTTTAGATTTTTGCCTGGGGGAGAAATTCCCTGCGCTTACGGGATATATTTTCCCAGGGTTGATCGGGTGGATTCGGCTTGCGCTTCCGGAAGATATTGTTATATTGTTTATGCCGAACGCAAATCCGGAGCGAGCAGTTGCGGTTATAATGGCCGCAATGGCCCCCATACGGATATTTCGGTTTATTATCTTGATAGGCCGGTTGTTATCGGTTCTTTGTCTTCCGCAGATGGCTTAGATATTATGTTTATTCCTCCGAATCCCAAAGTAAAAATATTCCCGTCATCGCTTACGGAAGCCAGAATAACTTTAAATATTCCTAATTCCTCCTCTTTTAAAGAGATTGTTGTTAATTCCTTCGGCGGAATTTCCGCGCAATAATTATGAATTTTTATTTCTCGCTAAAAAAACAAAAAGGTTTTTCTTTGGCAGAATCTTTGATTGCCATCAGTATTATTATCATTATTTTATTGGCCGCCGCTACCGTTGCCATTCAATCCTTGGCATCGGTAAGTTTTATATCCGACAGGCTTATTGCGGCTCAATTGGCTCAGGAGGGCATAGAGATTGTGGAAAATATAAGAGCTAATAATGTTTTAAGCAATCCTTCCTGCGGCTGGAGCACCGGGCTTGGCTCCGGTATTTACAGGATTGATATTAATTATCAATTTTTAGGATGTTCTTCTTCTCATTTGATTAATTATTCCAATTATCAGGCTTCGCCGGTTTTTTTAAGGTTTTCAACTGCGGGGGGTTATGGCCGATATAGCTACAATGCTGACGGCGCTCTGTCTAGATTTAACAGAAGAATAGAAATAAATAGGCCGAATGCCCCGGCTTCGTCCAATGAAGTTAAAATAAATTCTATTGTTGAATGGGTCGGGAAAGGAGGGGTTTCGTTTAGTGTAAATGTTGAAAAGCATTTGTTTAATTATCTATAAACATTTTTAAAATGACTTTTAAAGATAAAAATAATAAAGGGTTTACTTTGGTGGAAATTCTTATTTCTGCGTCTCTTTTTGCGATGGTGGTCGCTATAGCGACTAATATTTTTCTTTTTACCGGCCGCTTGCAAAGATTGATGGCTAATTCCATTAATGTCAGCGATAATATTAGTTTGACTTTAGAGATAATTTCTCGAGATGCGCGCATGGCTCAGTTAAGGCCTGGTCAGCCTATGTTTTCTTCGTCTCCTCAATCTTCTATTGCTTTTATGGATTATCGGGGACAAAATGTAATTTATCGTTTAAACAACGGTCGGATAGAAAAATCGGAAAATGGCGGCGTTTTTCTGCCGCTTACCCCTTCAAATGTTAATGTGGAAAATTTAAGGTTTATAATTGACGGCAATGAATTAAACGATGGACGTCAGCCGTTAGTAAAGATTTTTATGAAAATTAGCTGGTCAGTCGGAGTGGATACGGTGGAAAATTATTTACAAACAGTAATTACTCCCAGAAATTTAGATATAGAAATATAAATTAGAGGCCATTTTAAAAATACCATTAACGCTATTTCTGTTGTCAGCCTGTATTGTTTTAATAGAGTTTCTCGCGAAACCCCGTTAGAAGCCTTAAATAGATGCTATTGTCTCCGCAAAGAAAGCCGTAAGGCGAAATCGCGCGCAATGTTGTTGAGCGGTAAAAACTCGGCTGAACTTCTAACGGGGCGAAACAACGCGAAACACAGATTAAATACTTGTATTTTTGAGATAAGTTGTAGTATTTTCGTAAAAATATGGACCCGCGCGCTAATTTCATAATTACTTTGTAATTTGTTATGATTATCTGCGAAACGCCTAACGGCTTTCATAAATATACTTTAAAGGTTATTTGGAAAATTGGCGCGGGGTTCTATTGTTTGTGGCTAAAATTTCTACGTTTTTCAAGCTTGAAATTTTAGACAAACAATGAATTGGGAAAAGCTTTTGGAAAATTTTAAAAATGATTTAAGGGGGCTGAAGACAACGAAGGAAACCGAGTTGTTAAGAGTGAAATATTTGGGGCGCAAAAGCGAGTTGGCGGCTTTTTTCAATGTTTTAAATTCATTGCCGATAGAAGAGAAAAAAACTGCCGGCCAAAGAGCCAATGAATATAGGAAAAAAATAACGGCTGCTTTAGAGCAAAAAACGAGCGAATTAAAAAGCGCTGAAGAGCAAAAATTGCGGCTTCAAAATAAAATAGACGTTACGATTCCGGGAGCGAAAATAGACATTGGTCATTTGAATATTATTACTAAAATGATAAATCAGATAGAATTTATTTTCGGCTCTATGGGATTTGAAATTGTTGAGGGGCCGGAAATTGAAGATGAATATCATAATTTTGACGCTTTAAATATTCCTAAAAATCATCCGGCCAGAGATAAATGGGACACTTTTTGGCTTAGGACGCGGACAAGCGCGGGCATAACTACGCGGACAGCAACGGACATAACGCGGACAGGCGCGGATATCAGCGTAAATTCGCGCATTAATCAGCGAAAACCCGCGTTGTTATTAAGAACGCATACGAGCCCCGTGCAAATTAGATATATGGAAACTCATAATCCGCCGTTTAGAATTGTGGCGCCGGGCAGGATTTATAGATATGAGGCAACCGACGCTTCGCATTCTCATACTTTTTATCAGTTAGAAGGATTGGTCGTTGGCAAAGATATTTCTTTGGCAAATTTTAAATTTATTATAGAAGATTTTTTCCGGAAATTTTTTTCCGCGGCAAAGATAGAGTTTAAATTTGTTCCGAGCTATTATCCATTTGTTGAGCCGGGATTGGATGTTTTGATGAAGTGGGGCGACGGGTGGTTGGAGGTTGCCGGCGCGGGAATGGTGCATCCTAATGTTTTTCAGTCGGTTGGTTATGTAAAAGGGGATTGGCAGGGATTCGCGTTTGGATTTGGGATAGACCGCCTGGTAATGATAAAGTATGAAATTCCCGATATAAGATTATTATATTCGGGCGACTTGAGATTTATTAAGCAATTTTAAAGCATGGCGCTGCGCTCTAATTTTTGCAAAAAATATTCAGGGCTTGGCGTTTTTTGCGCAAATTATCAAAATTTTATCTGCAAAAAGATTAAATTAATAATTGTAAAATTAAAGCGGGATAACAATATTTATAGATAATTTTTTCCCGCGTTTGCGGATAAAAATTTTATATAAATATGTCAGAATGTATGGAAAAAAAATTTTTAAAAACAAAAGAAGCGCCCTCCGAAACAGAAATCAAAAAGTGGGAGGAATTGGTAAAGCAGAAATTTTTTATATACGAAAATTATAAGAGCGTTCAGGAAATAAACGATGAGGACGAAGATGTTTTATTCGCCGATTTTAAAAAAGAAATAAACAAGATGCAGGAAGAAATTAAAAAAGGGCTCGATCAAAATCCTGAGAAACGGGAATATTGCAATCGGACCGCCGTGCTAAGGCTTGCGCCGGACTGCCTCACTTATAAGGAAGCCGTTCTTTGGGAAAAATTTAAGCTTATAACGAGCATTAAAGAACTGGAAGATTTTGAAAATTATGAATATAAGCACCATAAAAAAGAAACCGAACAGGAAATTTATGATGAAATTGGGGACAAGGTTGATAAATCGCTGGCCGACCCAAAAGTGGTAGATGAAATAAAAAAAGATATTGAAACAGTTAAAGAAAATTTTAAGAAATGGGGAAGGGCGGCGGAATTGGAAAAGATGTTGCGCGCGTCAGAGCGAGAATTGATGGAAAAATTCTTAAAAAGAACTCTTTTTAACGAGCATCCCAGAGTTGCTTTTGGCTGGGATTTGATGGGAAATAGGATCGGCGATAAATTGTTGATTTTAAAGGCAAAAGAGGATTTGAAAATGATGGGTTGCGCAGATTCGGATTTGCGTGAAATTAAAAATCAATAAAAAATAAAATATTGCTATTTTGTTTTGGCTTGGAATAATTTTAATAAAATTAAAATTATCGCGATTTTTGCCGAAAAACCCTGATTAGTATTTACGAAATACGAATATGTACGAATTTACAAATAATATTTTTAAATTAGTATATTCGTATTTAGTATTTATTACCAAGAGAAATAAAGAAAAGGAACTAATTAATGTCGGCGTTTTTTGCCAATAGCCGAGGTTAATGCGCAAAGTGAAATTTAGCTTTAATTGGTTAAAAGAATATATTGATTTTTCCGCCTCCGGCGGAAAAATAACGCCGGAAAAGCTGGCGGAATTTTTGACTGATTATAGTTTTGAGACAACGATAACGCGGATAAACGCGGATATCAACGCGGATAAACGCGGACATATCCGCGAAAATCAGCGTGATAATCCGCGAAAATCAGCGCAGGTTGAGGATATCGGTGAAAATCTGCGCGCAAATTTGCGAAAATCGACGTATATCTTAGATGCGGACATTCCGCCCAATCGCATTTCTGACGCGGCAAATTATTTGGGAATGAGCCGCGAAATTGCGGCGATTTTAAATTCCAGATTATTAAAGGTAAAGGATTTAAAAATAAAATCTAAAAAATCAAACCTCAAAACTAAAAACTTTTTATCCGTTAAAATTGAAGAGCCAAAATTATGTCGACGGTACGTTGGAAAAATAATTTTTAATGTTAAAGTCGGTCAATCGCCTTTATGGCTGAAAGAACGCTTGGAATTGCATGGAATGCGCTCTATTAATAATATTGTTGACGCTGCTAATTTTATAATGTTGGAAACCGGGCAACCGCTGCATGCTTTTGATTATGATAAATTAACGCGGATAAATGCGGATATCAAGCGGATAAATATGGATAGTAGCGCGGATGCGCGTAGATTAAATATCTGCGCGAATTTGCGCGGCAATAAGCGCCAGCTTGCGAAAATAGTGGCAAGAAGGGCGAAAAAAGGAGAAAGAATTACAACATTAGAAAACGAAGAAAAGATTTTAGATGAAAGCGTCTTGGTGATAGCGGATGGCAAAGAGCCGTTGGCTATTGCGGGAATTAAAGGCGGGAAAAAAGCGGAAATTACGGAAGAGACAAAAAATATTATTTTGGAATCCGCTAATTTTAGCGCGGAAAACATTTACCTAAATTCGCGGAAAATTGGAATTAAAACCGACGCATCTTTGCGTTTTGAGCACGATTTAGATCCTTACGTCGCTGATTTTGCCATAGAGCGGCTGGCGGATTTAATTTGTAAATTAGCCGGAGGTGTGGCCAGCGGCGATACAATAGATGTTTTTCCGGAAAAACCCAAATTAGTCATTTTAGATTTTGATTATGGAAGATTTGAGAAATTCGCCGGCTTTTCCATGCCTATTAGAGAAATATTGAAATTTTTTGAAAGACTGGGATTCCAAAGCAAGCAGGTTATCGTAAAAAACAAGAAAAAATATTTAGTTGCTATTCCTGGCCGCAGGCGGGATATTTTAATCCAAGAAGATTTGTACGAAGAAATTTTGCGGCTGTATGGATATAATAAAATCCCGGCGATTAATCCCGTGGGCGCGATTGCGGGCGCTCCTTTGAATGAAAAAGTTTTATTTAAAAACAAGGTGTTTAATATTTTAATTTCAGCGGGCTATAGCGAGGCGTATAATTATTCTTTTTTAGGGCAGCGCGACGCCGATATGTTAATGCGTTTTAACGGCGCGGATATGCTGGCAGAATTGGAAAATCCGCTGGCCGAAGATAAAAAATATTTAATCCCGAATTTATTTTTTGGATTATTAAAAAATGCCAAAGACAACTTTCGTTATTTTGACAACGCGCGAATTTTTGAAATAGGCAAAATATTCCGACGCGATACTAATATACGAACACATACTAATGATACGAATAAAATTAAAGAAGAGAGGAAAATTTCCGGCATTGTTGCGATTAAAAAGCCGGTCGCGAAAAACGCGCTATTTTTTGAAATAAAGGGGTTGATTGAAGCGATTTTTGAAAAAAATGGATTGGATAAAGATGATTATAGTTTTAGAGACGATTTGAATTTGCCCGATTCTGTTTCCGGATTTTTTGACGATCAAAAAAACGCGGCAGCGCTTTCGCCCGAGGGGGTTTACTTGGGCTGTTTTGGCGAAATTAGCAAAGAGATGATTCGTTATTGCGATATTGATGGCCAAGCGGCGGCCTTTGAGCTGGATTTTGAAAAATTGCTTAAATTGGCGCAAGAAGAAAGAGAATATACTCCCTTGCCGGTTTATCCGTCGGTAATCAGAGATGTGTCTATGATTGTAAATCATTTTACGCGCGTGGATGATGTTTTAAACGTTATTTACAAGGCCGGGGCGAAATTTGTTGAAGATGTTGATTTATTTGATATTTATTCTGACGAAGATCGGATTAATGAAAAAAGAATGCTGCCGGAAGGGAAAAAAAGCATGGCGTTCCATATTATTTTTCAGGCCGGCGACCATACTTTAACGGACGAAGAAGTCGGCTTGGAAATGTCAAAAATAATATCGGCGTTAAAAAATCAATTAAAAGCGGAAATAAGGTAAAAGGCTTTGTTTCCAAATTTTTATTCCGCTTGTCGGGATAAAAATTTGGAATTACAAAACTTTTACCCCGTTAGATACAGAGTTATTTTTTAAAAAATATTCTGGAATATTGTGAACAAAATAAAGATTTGCGGTAAAAATTCCGCAGAAATTATCTAACGGGGCGCTCAATTTTTCCTGCCTGCCGGCAAGCAAACAACATCTCGCCCCGTTAGATATTTCTAAAATAATCAACAAAACTTATTATCAGTTTGGCTCGTTGAAAATAATTTTGCAATAAGCTTTGCATAATTATCTAACGGGGCAAGCTAAAAAAATTGGCATGTTAAATAAACCACTTAACAAAACAGTCGCGGCAGTTATTTTAATTGCCGCTGCGGCAATAATCTTTTTATGGGTTTTTGCGAGTTTTAAGGAAGTTTTGTATCAATCGCCTTCTTTTGTAAGCCGAATTTTTTCGCCAGCTAAAAAACTGGTTTTAATGCCTGAAATTGCGGAATTGAAAGATATTAAAAAATTTGCTTCGGAAGCGGAATTTAAAGAATATTTAAAAAAAGCTCAAATTGGAACATTCGGAGACTATGGTCGTGGCGGGAGAATAGATGCTATGCGGGAATTAGGAGCGCCGTCTATGGCTTTAGAAAGTAAAGATTTGGCTGCTCCGGCTCCGCTTCCGGAAAGGGTTTCCGAAACCAATGTTCAAGTTATGGGAATTGACGAGCCGGACATTGTTAAAACCGACGGCAAGGAAATTTATTTTTCCCGTCAGCCGATTTACTTTCGTGGCGGGCCGGTGGAAATTATGGAATTGCCCCCAGCGATGCCAGATGGCATTTCGCGAGAGATGATTTATCCTCCTTACCGGCCGCAAGAGGCAAAAACTAATATAATAAAAGCTTTTCCCCCTGCTGATTTAGCCCTTGATTCTAAGATTGATAAATCGGGAAATCTGCTTTTGGCGGGCAATATTTTAGCGATTTTTTCCGGACAGGAAATTTTTGGCTATGACGTTTCCAATCCGAAATCTCCTCAAAAAAAATGGGAAATTAAATTGGAAAAAAATAATTCTATAGTTACCAGCCGGCTTTATAAAAATAAAATTTATTTAGTATTGCAAAGCGCCATTAATGAAACATCTCCTTGTCCTATAAAACCCCTGTCTTTGGGCGCTGAAGCGATGACTATCGCTTGCAATGAAATTTATCATCCTATTTTTCCGATACCTACTGATATTACTTTTATTGCTATGGTTTTTGATTCCGCGTCGGGAAAAATTGAAAACAAAATTTCTTTTGTTGGTTCTGCCGGATCATCGGTGGTGTATATGTCCGAAAATTATCTTTATGCCACTTACTATTATTATGAAAGCATAATTAGGTTTTTCACAAATTTTTTGAAAGAAATAGGAGCTGATTTGCTGCCGGCGGAAATTATATCCAAGATAGATAAATTGGAAAGTTACGATATCGGCCAGCAGGCGAAAATGGTGGAATTCCAGGAGATTTTGCGAAAATATTATAATTCTTTGGACGGCGACCGGAGATTAAAAATTGAAAATGAAATGACCAACAGGATGGCGGATTATTATAAGGAACATAAAAGAGAGCTTGAAAAAACCGGCATTGTGAAAATTGGATTGGAGGATTTTAAAATTAAAGCGGCTGCCAGCGTTTCGGGCTATCCTTTAAACCAGTTTGCTTTGGATGAATATAAAAATAATTTGAGAATTGCCACAACAATAGGCGAAAGAGGCATATTTTGGGGATGGGGAATTGGCGGAGTTGGCGGCGCGGAAAGCGTAAGCGATGTTTATATTTTAGGCGACGATTTAAAAATTCAAGGTTCGGTGAAAGACTTGGGAAAAACAGAACGAATTTATTCCGTAAGATTTTTAAAAGACAAGGGTTATGTGGTGACATTCAGGCAGATTGACCCGTTTTATGTTTTGGATTTGTCCGAGCCGAAAAATCCGCAATTAAAAGGCGAGCTGAAAATTCCCGGCTATTCTTCATATTTGCACCCGATAAATAAAGATAAAATCTTGGGAGTGGGCAAAGAAAATTGGCAAGTAAAGATTTCTTTATTTGACGTTTTAGACCCAACCAATCCAAAAGAAGCGGCAAAATATAATTTAAATGAATCGTATTCCGAGATAGAAAGCACGCATCACGCGTTTTTAATGGATAAAAAACATGAGATATTTTTCCTACCCGGAAGCAAAGGCGGCTATGTTTTTTCCTATAAAAACGATAAATTAGAACTGCAAAGAGCCGTAAGCGACATCCAGGCAAAAAGGGCTATTTACATAAACGACTATCTTTATATAATAGGTGAAGATAAGATTATTGTTTTAAACGAATTGGATTGGAAAAAAGTGAATGAGCTGAAGTTGGATTAATAATTTTGGGTAAAGTTTCATTTTTCGGACCAAAAGTTGCTTTTTAATCAGCGCAATACAATCCTTTTTCGTTGACGCTTCAAAATCTTGAAAATAAAATCGTTTTTATTCGGAAAAATTACGCGGTTCCCGGCAGCTTCGCGCCGACCGCTATTTTTCCTCTAAAAACTCTTTTATTTTCTAAGATTTTTCCGCTATTCACTCAAAAGGATTGTATTACGCCGATATTATTAAAAATTTTTATTGGAAAGTTGGTCCGAAAAATGAAACTTTACCCTAAATTTATCTGACACGAAGTTAGACGATTTTTATTCATTCTATGGTGTTTTTGAGGCCCTCTTTAAAATTAGTTTTAGCCTTAAAACCGAATTCTTTTTCCGCCCGGGAAACATTTAAGCGTCTTTTCGGCTGGCCGTCGGGCTTAGTTTTATCCCAGC
>CAYTHZ010000028.1:0-10569 GCA_964437745.1 uncultured Candidatus Saccharibacteria bacterium | reverse complement strand
TTTCAATAGATAGTCAGGTAAAAGAAATGCTTCAAATAGCAGAAAGAGATAATTTGAATATCGTAGAAATACGAAGGGAAAGCCATTCGGCCAAAGCAACCGGCCAAAGGCCGGTATTTAACGAAATCATCAATGATATCCGCTTGGAAAAATTTAACGCTATTTTAACCTGGGCACCGGATAGATTATCGAGAAACGCCGGTGATTTAGGAAAGCTGGTTGACCTGATGGACGAAAAACTTCTTTTACAGATTAGGACTTTCGGTCAGAGCTTTACGAACTCTCCGAATGAAAAATTTCTGCTGATGATATTAGGAAGCCAGGCCAAATTGGAAAACGATAATAGAGGCGTTAATGTAAAACGCGGATTGCGTATGAGATGCGAAATGGGTTTAAGACCCGGAGTGGCGCCCT
The DNA here is from genome assembly GCA_964437745.1 of uncultured Candidatus Saccharibacteria bacterium. Taxonomy (GTDB): domain Bacteria; phylum Patescibacteriota; class Minisyncoccia; order UBA6257; family CAYTHZ01; genus CAYTHZ01. Next base: position 10,155 of record CAYTHZ010000028.1, on the reverse strand, counting down.
TGGGATATCTAAACGTAAAGGAAGGCGATAAAAAATGCCATGCTGCTATTGATCCCATCAGAGCTCCGATTGTAAAGAAAATCTTTGAAAAAGTGGCTTATGAGCGCTGGTCCGGCAGAAAAGTATATCATTGGCTGAAATTCGATATTAATTTCAAGTCCAAAGTAATCACAATGTATCGTTAAGCAGCATCTTTCTGGTTTTACAAAATTCGTTCTACTATGGAGTATTTGAATATCCTGAAAAAAGCGGCAACTGGTATACCGGAAAGCACGAACCGATTATCACCAAAGAATTGTTCGATAAAGCCCAGGAACAGCTAAAAAGAGACCAGATTATCAGATCCGAAACCAAAGAATTTGCCTTTACTAAGATGATAACCTGCGGGCTATGCGGATCAGGAATTACGGCCGATGAAAAGTTTAAAAAACAGAAAAACGGGAATACTCACAGGTATGTCTATTACGGATGCAGCAGATCCAGGGATAAAAACTGCAAATGTGGATATATTAACGAAGAAAATCTGATAGAACAGCTGATCAATATTATGGATAAGTTGGATATGAACGAACTTTGTATGAAGCAGAAATTCCAGGAAGAGATAAGTAGATTGAATAAATTCCAAAAAAGCTTTTTAGGAGAAAAGAAAATGGCTAAATTAAATATCAAAGAGGTTAATCTTAAAGATTATGCCAAATATCTTTTAAAAGAAGGTGCGCCGGTTGAAAAACGGGAATTACTATCCTGCTTGAAAAGCAGATTGGTTATCAGAAATAAAATGATTGAACTGGAATAAATGGGATAAAGATTAAAAAGATATATAAAAAAATAGATTTGCGGGAATCTATTTTTTTCTTTACGGGTTCGAATCTCGTCGCCCTGCCCCCATTTTTATTTTCGGATAATTTAAAAAGTATTGATAAAAAAAGAGCGCTCGGTCTTACGAACCAGCGCTCAGGCCTGCGGAGGCGAGAGGATTCGAACCTCTGATCCCCTTTCGGAGATAGTTGCTTTCCAAGCAACCGCACTAGACCGCTATGCGACGCCTCCAAAAAAACATATAATTTAATTTAACAAAATATCAATCAATTAGCAAGCCGCCCCTGCTAAAATCAGGGGCGGCTTTTAAAATCAAAAACTTTTCATTTCTTTTAATTTATTTATTCCAGCATTCTTGAAAATATTAGAATTATATCAAGATGGTTTTATCTTCTTCTTTGCGGTCCGCGGCTTTCCCGCCTTTGCCCGCCGTACCCCATCGGCCCTCCCGGTTTTCTTTCTCCGCCAAAACTCATAAACCTGGATTCGTGAAATCCATTGCCGTTTTCTTTTCGGCCGCTCCCGTCGTCGGGGATAAGAGCCTTTAAGGATAAACTGATTTTTCCGCTAACCGTATCAATATTTATTATTTTCACGGTTATTTTATCGCCCATTCTTACGATATCTTCGGTCTTGCCCACCCGGAAATTCGCCATTTCTGAAATATGAAGCAAGCCGTCGGACCATGGATTTAAATCAACCACCGCGCCGAAATCTAAAATTTTTGAAACCGTTCCCTCCACCACTTCGCCGACTTTAAATTCCTTCGTAAGCCCGGAAACCGCATCCAATCCTTTAAGCAACGCCTCATCGGTCTGCGCCACTATAAATACGCTTCCGTCGTCGTCTATATCTATAGATGCAACGCCCGTTGTTTCCACAATTTTATTAATAGTTTTTCCGCCGGCGCCGATCAAAAGACCGATTTTATCAGGGTCAATTTTAACAATGGAAATTTTCGGAGCAAACGGAGACAATTCTTTGCGCGGCTCGGGAATCACTGCTTCCATTTCTTTTAAAATATGCAGTCTTGCCGTTTTTGCGTCCTGAAAAGTTTCTTTTAATATTTTTAAAGTTACGCCGTTGATTTTTACATCCATTTGCATCGCGTTTATTCCATCTTTTGTCCCGGCAACTTTTAAATCCATATCGCCATGATGATCTTCCGGACCTTGAATATCAGTCAAAATTTTATATTCATTTTCATTATCGCCCATTACCAAACCCATGGCTATTCCGGCAACCGGATTTTTTATTGGAACTCCGGCCGCCATCAAAGCTAAACAAGATCCGCACACCGAAGCCATTGAAGAAGAACCATTGGAAGATAAAATTTCCGAAACCACACGAACAGTATAGGGAAACTCGTTTTTTGCGGGAATTATGGCGAACAAAGCTTTTTCGGCAAGATTGCCGTGCCCCAACTCTCTTCTTCCGGGACCGCGCCGCAAAGAACCTACTTCGCCGGTTGAATAAGGAGGAAAATTATAATGATGAATAAATCTTTTGGTGCCGGACAATTCAATCGTTTCAATCATTTGTTCCGCCGAAGGACCGCCCAAAGTCACGCTGGAAAGAGCGTGAGTAGAACCTCTTTTGAAAATAGCCGATCCATGCACTCGCGGCAAAATATCAATTTCGCAGGAAATTTTCCGCACATCTTTCAATCCCCTTTTATCCGGCCGCATTTCCGTTTTCAAAATATTTTCGCTCACTATTTTATCAATTTCTTCTTCCATTGTCGCGCTGACAGCTTTAAAATCAGAATCCGAAAATCCCTTTTCCGCAATATGCTTCATTAAATCGTCGCGCAGAATTGTTAAATTGGCAACCTTGGGCGAAGCATTGGGAGTATAAATCGCTTCCTCAAGTTTCCCGTCTAAGAATTCCAAAACAACTTTTTTCAAATCTTCGTTCACTTCTTTCTCTTCCGGAATAATTTTTACCGGATTAATTTCTTCAATAATTTTTTTCTGAAAATCAATGATTTTAGCGAATTCTTTTTGCGTCATTTCCAAAGATTCCATCACCAAGTCTTCAGGAACGGACGACCCGCCAAATTCCATCATATTTATCAAATTAGCGTCGCCCGCGTAAAAAGCGTCAAACTCGGATTTTAATCTTTGTTCAAAAGTGGGGCAAAAAACTATTTGACCGTCCACTTTGGCCAGCCGCAATCCGGCAATCGGACCCGCCCAAGGAATATCGGATGTGGCTAAAACCAAAGACGCTCCAAAAAACGCCGGCCAATCGGCATCCACATCTCCCAATGAAAGAACCGTGCAAACCACCTGCACCTCTCTTCGTAAATTTTGGCTGAATAATGGCCTAATGGCGCGATCTATTAATCGGCCGGTTAAAACCGCTTCATCCGACGGACGACCCTCTCGCCTAATAAAACGGCTGCCGATAATTTTACCGGCAGCGTAAAATTTTTCTTCGTATTCAACGGTTAAAGGAAAATGATCGGTTGTTGTTTCTCTTTGGCCCATTACGGCCGTAATTAAAACAACCGTATCTCCATATCGGATAATGGCCGAATTATTGGTACGTTCGGCTAAATCTGAAAAGTCCACCACGAGCTCTCTTCCGAAAAATTCGCTTTTATAAATTTTAGTATCCATTTTTTTTGCGCGCCAATATTCCGAATAACGCCACAAATTTCTGCAAATATAAAGCGAATTTACCGCGAATTTCCGCGAAATAATTTTCGTAAAAATTCGTGGTACCTTCGCAAACCTTTAAATATCCGCCAATAATGTGGCTATATCAGTTAATTTTCACGCTATTAAAATATTAATGTTCTTTACTATTTCTTTAATCCCAATTTTTTAATTAAAGTACCGTATCGTTTCGGATTGTTCTTTTTCAAATAATCCAAAAGTTTTTTCCTCTTGTTTACTATTCCCAAAAGCCCTCTGCGCGAAGAATTATCTTTTGGATTTTTTTTTAAATGTTTAATTAAAGATTCGATGTTTGCCGAAAAAACTCCGATTTGCACCTCTGCAGAACCGGTATCCGAGCCATGCGTCTGGAATTCTGAAATAATATTTTTCTTTTTTTTGCTCTTTATCATAAAAACATTTTAAAAAATTTATATCACGCTCTGTCCAAGATTTTATAAATTTACTCGCTATAAACTCAAACATAATCATTATTTTATCAGAAAAAAATACAAATTACAACTCTTGACAAATAAAATTTATATGCTGTTTTTATATAATTGAAAACGCGGAGGCAATCCGCGTTTTTAAATTTATTCACTGGGCGCTGCCGCCATAAAAACAAAAATTCGCTATTGATATAGATAATTATTTGGATTAAAATGAATAATTATGGATTTTATTGAGCTTGAACACAAAATTTTAAAATTCTGGCAGGATAATAATATTTTTGAAAAACTGCGCAAGAAAAATCGCGGCAAAAAGCCATGGTCTTTTTTGGACGGCCCCATTACCGCCAACAATCCCATGGGCGTGCATCATGCTTGGGGGAGAAGCTATAAAGACATTTTCCAAAGATTTTGGGCAATGCAAAACAGAGATGAAAGATATCAAAACGGCTTTGATTGCCAAGGATTGTGGGTAGAAGTAGAAGTTGAAAAAGAACTGGGATTTAAATCCAAAAAAGACATTGAAGATTACGGTATTTCCAACTTTGTGGAAAAATGCAAAGAACGAGTTTTAAAATATTCTAAAATCCAAACCGAACAATCAATCCGCCTGGGACAATGGATGGACTGGGAAAATTCTTATTACACGATGTCTAATGCCAACAACTATGCCATCTGGCATTTTCTTAAAAAATGCCACGAACGAAAAATGATTTACCAAGGCAAAGACGTGGTTCCGTGGTGTCTGAGATGCGGCACCGCCATTTCTCAGCACGAAATCTTAACCGAAGAATACAAAGAATTAACCCATAAATCAATATTCTTAAAATTCCCGATTTTAACCGGGCTAACAACTAATTCCTGCCAAAGCCCAAATTGTTTTGACATTATAAAACCTAATGAAAAAATTTTTCTTTTGGCCTGGACCACCACTCCCTGGACTTTACCCGCCAATGTCGCGGCCGCGGTAAATCCCAAAGAAACTTATGTAAAAATTTCCGTCAGCGCGCCAACGGGACAAGAATATTTTATCTTGATTAAATCGCGGCTGGAAATAATCAAAGAAGAATATAAAATCGTTAAAGAATTCACCGGACAAGAACTTTTATCATTAAATTTAAATTATCAAGGCCCATTTTCCGATTTAGAATCATCAAATAATATTGTTTATAAAATTATCGGCTGGAAAGATGTGTCCGGAACCGACGGAACAGGCGTTGTTCATATCGCGCCCGGATGCGGCCAGGAAGATTTTGAGCTTTCCAAGTCGGAAAAGTTGGACGTCATTGACCCAATTAACGAAGAAGGAGTATATAAAAAAGAATTCGGATTTTTAGCCGGCAAATCGGTAAATGAGGTCCAAGAAATTATTTTTGAAAATCTCCAAAATAAAGGGCTTGTTTATAAAATAGAAAATTTTATTCATCGCTACCCTACTTGCTGGCGGTGCAAGTCGGAGCTTATTTTCCGGCTAGTTGATGAATGGTATATCGCGATGGATAAAATAAGAAAGCCTATGATGGACTCTGCCCGAAAAATAAAATGGATTCCCGCTTTCGGCCTGGAAAGAGAGCTTGACTGGCTGAAAAATATGCGCGACTGGATGATTTCCAAAAAAAGATATTGGGGACTGGCGCTGCCTATATTCCAATGCGAATGCGGAAATTTTGAAGTAATCGGGGGAAAAGAAGAAATGATTTCCAAAGCTGTTTCTGATAATAATTATTTTATTTTAAGGCATACTGAAGCAAACCATAATGTTTTAAAAATCATATCTGCCGGAGACGGCAATATTGCCGATAAATCCCGACTAACCGAAAAAGGGAAACAAGATTTGATAAAAATCCCGAAAAAAATAAAATCTCGAATCAATAAAAAAATTGATTTAATTTTCGCCTCTGATATTAAACGGATAAAAGAGGTCGCCGAATATTTATCAAAAGAGTTAAACGCGCCGATAATATACGACAAACGGCTCCGCGATATTAATTGCGGAATATTCAACGGAAAATCCGTTTCCGACCATAAGCGATTTTTCAAACAACCAATAGAGAAATTTTATAAAAAACCAAAGGGCGCGGAAAATTTAACCGACGTTAAATTAAGAATGATGAAAGCCGTCAACGACATTGACAGGCAATGTAAAAATAAAAATATATTGATTATATCACACGGCGATCCCCTATGGATTCTACAAGGAGCTGTCCGCGGCATGGAAAACGAAGAAATACTAAAATATCCCTACATAAAACTCGGAGAATTGCGGGCTTTGCCATTTAAGCCGCTGCCGTACAATCTTTCGGGAGAAATTGAGCCTCATCGTCCTTATCTTGATAATTTAAAAATAAAATGTTTAAAATGCGATAAAATTATTAAAAGGATTCCGGATGTCGGCAACCCCTGGCTTGACGCCGGCATCGCGCCTTATTCCACTTTGGGATATTTTGACAATGCGCGGATTAACCCTGAAGGAGCCGCTTCGCGACCCTGCGGGGCAAGCGCTGATACCAACGCGAATAAACGCGGATTTGAAAAAGCATGGATAAAGTCCGCGTATTGGAAAAAATGGTTTCCTCCGGAATTAGTTTGCGAATCTTTCCCCGGACAATTCCGTAATTGGTTTTACAGCATTATTGCGATGTCGGCTGTTTTAGAAAACAAACCGCCGACAAAAACAATATTCGGCTACGCTTCGGTGAAAGATGAAAAAGGGGAAGAAATGCATAAATCAAAAGGCAACGCCATTTGGTTTGACGAAGCAGTTGAAAAAATAGGAGCCGATATAATGCGCTGGATGTACGCTCGCCAAAACCCGGAATTAAATATGAATTTCGGATATAAAACCGCGGACGAAACCAGAAAAAAACTTTTAATCCTCTTTAATGTGTTTAATTTTTTTATTACCTATGTTTCTAAAAAAGAAATTTCGGCGCTAATGGGCGAAGCGCCAAAAACTAATAATATTTTAGACAAATGGATAATATCTAAATTTAATAATCTAATTATTAAAGCAGAAGGTGGATTAAAAAAATACGACATTGCCGACGCATCGGCTCTGATAGAAAATTTTATCATTAATGATTTATCAACCTGGTATCTGCGAAGATCGCGGCGCCGATTTCAACCTGCCCGCCAAAATCTTGACGCAAATGGAAAGCCGAAAAACAAAAAAGAAAAAACGGAGGCCGCCGACACTCTACATTATATTCTTTTAAATCTTGTGAAAATTATGGCGCCCATAATGCCTTTTTGGTCAGAAGAAATATATCAAAATTTAAAAAATAAGCGCCACGAACAATCAGTTCATCTTTGCGATTGGCCAATCGCCGAAAAGAAATTGATTAACAAAAAAATAGAAAATGAAATGGCAATAATCCGCGACATCGCCAGCGCCGCGCTTAATAAAAGAACCGAGGCAAAAATCAAAGTAAGACAACCCTTGCAAAAGTTAAAAGTTAAAAGTTCAAAATCCAAAGTTAATAAAAAATTACTGGAAATTTTAAAAGATGAAATTAATGTAAAAGAAATTGTTTTTGACAATAAAATTCCGCAAGAGATTGAATTGGACATAAATATTACTCAAGAATTAAAAGAGGAGGGCGCAGTCCGAGAAATAATAAGGAAGGTCCAAGATTTGCGAGGCGACGCATCTTGCAAGCCGGCGGATAAAATAATCGCCTTTCTTTTTTGCGAAAGCGAGGATATAAAAAAAATTATTTTAAAAAATGAGAAGTTGATAAAAAAAGAAGTTGGAGCCGACTCATTAATCATTCAAAAAAATAATCAGCTTGCCAACCATAAGGAAACCGAAATAGACGGCATTAAATTTTGGCTAGGAATAAAATTAACCAACGGCTAATAACTAACGACTAATAACATTAAATTTTTGTTATAAGTTGAAAGTTATAAGTTGTAAATCAATTGCGACATCCAGTTATTTTAATAATTTTAGACGGATTTGGAATCGGCGAAAAAAATCAATCAAATCCCATACGCGCGGCCAATATGCCGACTTTTTCTTATTTGAATAATTCTTTTCCCAACTGCGCCCTGCAAGCTTCTGGCATTGCCGTAGGACTTCCCTGGAACGAAGAAGGAAATTCCGAAGTAGGACATTTAACCATAGGTTCCGGCCGAATTATTTACCAGCATTACCCGAAAATTACGCTGGCTATTCAAGACGGAACTTTCTACGCCAACCCGGCAATTTTAGGAATTTTCCAACACGGCCAAAAATTCCAATCCGACATTCATATTTTAGGATTGCTTTCTGAAGCCAACGTTCATTCAAGCTACTCCCACCTTTTAGCCATTATTAAAATTGCAAAAGATTACTTTGCTCAAAATCCCGGCTTTCAATCAAAAGTCTGCCTTCATATTTTTGCCGACGGAAGAGACAGCCCGCCCTCCGACGGGTTCAAGGTAGCGCAAAAATTACAAAGCGATCTCAATGAATTTGGCATTGGAGAAATCACCACTGTTTCCGGAAGATACTGGGCAATGGACAGAGACAGGCAGTGGGAACGCATTGAACCATTATACAGATTATTAACCGAGCCCCAAAATCAAGAAGGGGCGACAATGGAAGAACTTTATAAAAAATATTATGATCGCCGCGTGTCCGATGAATTTATAGAGCCAGCTATTATAAAATCGGAAAAACAAAACTCCGAACTAGAAACAGGCCGACCAATAATTAAAGACAATGACGCTCTTTTCTTTTTTAATTTCAGGGAAGACAGCATCAAAGAATTATTCCAGCTTTTTGCCGACCCTTCTTTTAATAAATTTGAAACAAAAAAAATAAGCAATCTTTATATCGCTTCAATGACGCAGTATATCAAAAAAACCAATACCCCGGTTGCTTTTTCTCCGGAAGAAATAAATAATACATTAGGCGAAGTTTTATCACAGAATAATTTAAACCAACTGCGCGTGGCAGAAAGCGAAAAATACGCGCATCTCACTTTATTTTTCAATGCTTATAAGGATAATCCCTTTCCCAACGAGCAAAGAATTCTCATACCATCTATTCATCCGCCGTCTTTAGTTTTGGAAAGACCGGAAATGCGGGCAAATGAAATCACCGAAAGAATTATTCAAGCCTTAAACGACCAAGCGTATGATTTTATCGCGGCTAATTACGCCAATACCGACGTTTTGGGACACGCCGCCAACTGGGACGCCGCGATAAAAACATTAGAAATAATTGACTCCTGTGTTAAAAGAGTGATTGACGAAGGATTAAAATACAACGCAGACATTATTATTACTTCAGATCATGGAAATATTGAAAGAATTATGAATCCGCGCACCGGCGAACCGGAAACCCAACACGACATCTCGCTGGTTCCCTGCTTTTTAATAAGCAATAAATTTAAAGGGAAAAAATTCTCCGTCGCGCAAACTCCGTCATTCAATCCGCTGCGAACGGAAAAAATGGCGGCCGGAATTTTATCGGACATTGCGCCGACAATTCTTGATTTTTTGGGAGTGCAAAAACCTAAAGAAATGACCGGGGAAAGCTTAACCAAGAAAATGATGCTCAGCTAATTTCAGCCTTATCTCATTCTTTTGTCCTTTCCGCAAAACTAAAAGCGTAATCTCATCGCCCGCGTCCAATCCTTTTAAAAATTCCTGCAAAGGATTTTCTTTGGTAATTTTTTGACGATTACATTCCAAAATAATGTCGCTCTCTTTTAATCCGGCGGCTTCGGCGGGACTGTTTGGCATAATTGCTTTCTGTATTTTCGGGTTTTTAACTATCAGGGCGCCGTAATCAACCGGGGTTTTCAATTTATTTTGCAATCTTTCATCAATAATAACATATTGAATGCCCAATATCGGCCTGCGCAAGCGGCCGAATTTTTTTAAATCTTCCAAATCTTTTTTGGCGGAATTAATAGGAATGGCAAATCCAATATTTTCCGCGCCAAAAACAATCGCGGAATTTATTCCTATCGCCTCCCCTTTTAAATTAACCAAAGGCCCGCCGGAATTGCCCGGATTTATCGCCGCGTCGGTTTGTATAAGCCCGGACAACTCTTTGGAGCCCGTGGCTCCAATATCTCCAAAAGCCGATATCGCTCGCGACAGTCCGGAAATAATTCCGCGCGACACAGAATTGCGAAACATCCCAAGCGCGTTTCCAATGGCAATAACAGTCTGGCCCAATTCCAATTTTGAAGAATCGCCCAATTCAATAAACGGGAAGTCTTTTTTAT
>CAYTHZ010000027.1:1490-10707 GCA_964437745.1 uncultured Candidatus Saccharibacteria bacterium | reverse complement strand
GGGATCGAACCTTCGACCTCTGTCTTATCAGGACAGCGTTCTACCACTGAACTATTGGCCCAAAAATTTCGGTTTGTTCGGCGGGCAAGTCAGGACAGCGTTCTGCCATTGAACTATGCGCCCAAATTTTACTACGGGGCACCACTAAACTATTGGTCCAAAAATGAATAATAATTAAATTTCAATAAAATTGCAAGCATAATTCCAATTCTCAAAATTTCACTTCATCAAAAGAATTAAAATTATATCCAAAGCAATTAAAGCGACGATGGCGAATTCCAAAACAAATCCCCGCTGCGCGTTTAGCATCTCTAAACAAGTCTTCATGCTGTCCTTTAAAAAATCAATTTTTTCGGCCAATATTTTCGTCCGCTCTTTTAATTCCAATTCTTTGGAAAAACTCGCGTAAAGCGAGTTCAATTCCGGATTATCCCAAATTAAATCCGGTTTATCCAAGATCCCGATATTGGCGACTATCTCCTGACGCAAATTTATCATTTTTATAATCGGCGCAGTAAAATCTTTTGCTCTTATGAAAAATTTCGGCTTCTTTAATATTTCCAATTCTTTATTTAGATTATTAAGTAAAACGTCAATCCTTGTTTCATAAGATTCCAAACCGACCGATTGCGTTAAAAGCGAACCAATTATTAAAATAAATTTTTCATCAAAACGCGGAATAAGAATTTTATCAAATAAAACTTTTATTTGAGATTTTTCATCAACCATAACTTTTATGTCGTCAAAATATTCCGCATTAGAATCGCTTCCGCTAATAAAAGGAGAAAGCAAATTAATCGCTTTCTGCTCTAAAGACGCAGACCAGCCGATTAACGCAACAACGCCGTATTTGGTCAAAAGCAAATATTGGCCGCGTTTTGCCGATAAAGCCAGAGTTAAAGGGTCCGTTGAAATAACGGGATAATATTTGCGCAACGCGGCTAAAGCATCGTCAACTTTCAATGATTTTCCCATTTCAAATGCCTTAATAATCATCTGCATAAAATTAAATTTTTAGAAATTTATTTTTCACGTATTTCATTATCTTCAAAGATGAATTTGGTTCCCTAATCCGTTTGATATTTTTCAACAATCTGCGCTTGATTAATCCATCCCTTAAAAATTGCCCAACTTTATAAACAACCGATTCTAGATTACGGGCTTTTAAAGCCGCCCCTTGTTCCAATAAATAATCAGAGTTAGCCTCTTCTTGTCCTGGAATTGGCTGATAAATTAAAAGCGGCAATTCTTTCGCCAAGCTTTCCGAAACCGTTATGCCGCCGGGCTTGGAAATAAATAAATCAGAAATCTGCATAATTTCGTCCATAAAATCAGTATATCCCACAATTTTTACATCTTTTCTAAAAGATTCTTTTTCTAAATCTTTTAAAAGCCCTTTATTGTTTCCGCATATCGCCAAAATCTGAAAATTATAAGGCAATAGATCTATTTTCTTGATAACATCCTTTACCGAAACAACGCCAAAAGCTCCCGCAGAAATAGCAATGATAGGCAATTTTTCGTCGAAATTATGTTTTTTTCTTAATATGGCGCGCGGCTTTTTTACGGAAAAAATCATTCCAACGGGTATGCCAGAAATAATTATTTTATTAGGGTCAACTCCTTTTTGCGTTAAATAATATTTAATTTCTTCGCTGGCAACAGCATATAAATCGGCTTTATCCACCAGCCACAAAGGATGAGCTTCAAAATCAGTTACAGTAACCACTATGGGAAAATTAAGATTATTTTCTTTTCGATAATATTCCGCGATTTTTGCCGGAACAAAATTCGTGCAAATCAGGACGTCTGGGGCAAAATTCTTTAAATATTTCAAAAATTTCCGGCTGCTTAATTTGTCAATCAGCGCATGGAGTTTTGCTTCCGGCATAGAATAAAGAGTTTTATAAAAAAATGAATATAAATCAGGCGCGCGCTTAGCAATCTCAATATATAAATCGCCGTAGCCTAATTTGATATTGGGCAAAGAATAATCCATCAAATCAATTGCCTCAATTTTTGTTCTCGGCATTATTTTTTTGCCGGCTTCTTTCAAAGCCTGAGCCGATTTAATATGGCCCATTCCAGCTCTCAAAGAAACAATTAAAATTTTTTTCATAAACAAATAAAGCCTTTTTCAAAAAGAAAAATATCTGGCATCAATGAGATTTTGCTCTGCGCCAGCATTGCCCGCGACTCACCATAAAACTAACAAAGAATTTATTGCGTCTCGCGCCGCGATTAAAAGAAACCGCCCTGCCAAAGGCGGGGCAGAATAAAATATCACTGAGAAAAATTGACTTTCACCGGTTCTTTTTCCTCTTCTTTGGTTAATCCAAAAAATTCTTGTTTTTGGAATTTAAACATTCCGGCGACTAAATTGGTCGGAAAAGTGTCAATTTTAGTGTTTAGATCCCTCACGTTGCCGTTGTAAAATCTGCGGGCTGCCTGAATTTTATTTTCCGTGTCCGCCAGCTCTCTTTGCAAATCCAAAAAGTTGGCGTTAGCTTTCAAATCCGGATAATTTTCTGAAACCGCAAAAAGGGTTTTCAAAGTTTCCGTAAGCGCGTTTTCGCTTTCGCTGTGTTCTTTTACAGAATGCGCTCCCATTGCCTTGGCGCGTGTCTCGGTAACTTTTTCCAAAGTAGACCGCTCATGTATCATATATCCTTTTACGGTTTCCATCACATTAGGAATTAAATCGTACCGACGCTTCAGCTGAACTTCAATATCCGACCACGCTTCTTTTACCCTAAACCGCAGCCTGATTAAGCTATTATAAGTTAAAATCAGCCAAAAAACGATAACAACCGCTATAATTAAAATTATCGTAAAAAAATCCATAAATTTTATGCTTCAATTTTAAGCGAATAAAGAATTAGGCCTGTTGCTTAATAATTTTCGTCGCGAAAATCCGATATTTTAAGGCGAGGCGAAGCAAAAATTTCGCAGGAATATATGAAATATATTTCAAGAAATTTTTGCAAAGCCGCAGCCAAAATAGTGGATTTGCAGCAGAAAAGTTATTAAGCAACAGACCTATTAATCTCTCCCGCTAAAATTAAAGAATCTTTATATTTTAAATTTTACCATAAAAACCGCGAAAACCAAAATCACGCAGACGGCTGCTTTGCCAATTTTTTCCTCAAAATCAATATCAATACAGCCGCATTAATCCAGCTTGAACATATCATTGCCAAAGCCAAAGCTTTTGGTCCCAAGCTTTCCGCAAAAATTGCCGCCAAAATAATAGCGATTATCCCCCCAAAAACGCTTGCCAAAAGCGGAGTCTTTGTATCGCCCATGCTGAAAAATATCCTGATTAAAAAAGGCAGGGCGCCGGCGGCCAATATGCCAAAAGAAAAAATAAACAAAACGTCAGAGGCAATGCTTTGCGCCGCAATATCAAAATTGCCGTAACCCAAAACCAATTTTATTATCCGCCCTTTCAATATAAAATAAAGAATGGTAATCGGCAAAAGCAAACAAATAATCTTTACGGCGGTTTTTTTAATAATTTTTAAAAATTCTTCTTTATTGTCTATATTCTGCGAAAGAGCGGGAAACGCCGCCACGGCAAAAGCCACGCCGAATATAGAAATCGGGAGCGCCTGCAAAGAAGAAGTTAAATTGAATATCGCCAAGCTGCCGACAGCCATCGCGGAGGCAAAAGCAACATAGACGAAAGAAACTATTTCCGCCGAAAGCAATGATAATGTTCTGGGCAGCATCAAAAAAAACATTTCGCGAACCGCCGCCGCTCTTAAATTAAATAAAGGCCTGAATTTAAATCCTAAATTTTTTAAACTTAAAAACTGAATGGAAAAATGCAAAATCGCTCCGAAAACCACGCCGAGAGCAACTCCTTTAATTCCAAAAAGCGGAGCGAAAACCATAATGCCCGCAATAATCCCCAAATTATACAAAACCGGAGCCAATGCATTTGCCAAAAACCTCTTAAAGCTCTGCAAACATCCGGCAATTAAAGCCGACGCGCCTAAAAGAATCGGCTGAAGCAAAATCATCCGCGAAACTCTGACGGCGCTCTCAACCTGTTTTTCATCAAATCCCGGCGCGATAAACGACATCGCAAAAGGAGCAAAAATAAACAAAACCAAAGCTAAAAATCCCAAAATAAGCAATAAAATGGTTAATATATTATTGGTGAAACGCCAAGCATCTTCCTTGCTTTGATTTAAAAATTTATTAAAAAGAGGAATAAACGCCGCAGATATAGATCCGGCAATAAAAATATTATAAATAAAATCCGGTATTCTAAATGCCGCATAATAAACGTCCAGATCAGCTCCGGCGCCAAAATAAGAAGCCAAAAGCCCGTTGCGGAAAAGTCCCAACCCCGCGCTTATCAAGTTAAAAAAAGAAATCAAAAAACCGGCCGCTCCGATTGATTTTGTTTCGTGATTAAAGAATATATTAAACAGAGTTAATTTATTAATGGATTAACGAGTTAACGGATTCATTCAAGCCGTTAACTCGCAACTCGCCAATTAATCAATAAATAAAAGTCATCTCAAAATTAATTTTTCCGCGCCTTTCCGCGTTCTAATCCGCGAATATCCTCTTTTACGGGGTTGTAGAAACGGATTGACGCAGATAATTAAGCGAATTCACACAGAATATATATTTTTGAGATAGGTTTTAATTATAATCCATAACTTATCGGCAATAAACTTATAAAATTCCACAAAACGAAAATTAAAATTAAACCCGATAAAATATATTTTATTTTTTTATTTCCAATACTATCAAGCATCAACGACATTACCACAAAAGCGAATGTTATCGGAGGCAAATAATGATACAAAAATAACGGCCTTTTTATTGGAATCATCGGCAAAAAATAAAAAAGATAAAGGCATAAAAACAAAACAATAACATAGCGATATTTATTAATATTTTGGAAAATTTTCTGACGCGTCCGCTTTGAAAGGAGTATTACGTAAAAAATAGCCATTAAAACGAATATTTCGGCAAAATACCACAACGCTTTATTTGCCTCAAGCCAAATATTTTGGTTAATTCCAGCCCCCTCGTCAATATTTTTCCAATAATAAATTTTCTTTTCGCCAAAAAGCCACATCCACCAACTGCTCTGAAAAGGATGCGTCTGAGTAATCCCGTAATTAGATTCTAGCATTTGCCTGTTTAAATCTAAAAATCCTTGATCGTTTTTCCCGATAAGCTCGAAATGGATCGCAAATCCCAAGTAATAAACTAAAAACAGCGTCGCCAAAAAACACAATAAAACAAATAATCGTTTTCCCAATCGCTGATTTTCCCGCCTAATCAAACCAATGAATATTTCTGCCGCTTCAAAAACTAAAATAACGCCCAATACCGCCAACGCGGTTATTTTTGTGCCGATTGCAATACCCAGCGCAACGCCGCACAACAGCCACAAAACAAACGACCGGCTCCCAAATTTAGAATCTCCGTCAATTCGTTTGGCTAAAAAGAAAAATAATAAAGCCAAACAGGAAAAGAAAATTAAAATTATATCCATTAAAGCGAATCGCGATTGAACAAGCAGAGCGTTGTCCAATAAAATAAAAACAGCCGACAAAAACGCCGCAAATTTAGAGCGAGAGGCGATAAAAACCAAAAGAAATACTAAAGGCGCGAGCAAAGAACCGAAAATAGCCGGCAATAAACGAATCCTGAAAGAAACAGCGGGGTCTATAAATTCCTGCGACTTAGAAAGCGCCTGCCAATCAATATCAGTCGGAACTTTTAGTAAATTAAACGCCGCGGCAAAAAATAATTTTCCGTGAGGCGGATGAATGTCAAAAAAATATTCGCCCAAACGATAATCCGAAGCGAATTGCGGAAAATATACTTCGTCAAAAACAACGGCTGGCGGCCAAGACAAGTGGTAAAAACGGGTAAAAAAAGAGACGGCCGTTAAAACAATAAGTAATATTAATAAAGATTTTTTTTTAACAAAACCCATAAATTAAGAAAAAATAAATTCCAGCGGAGAATAATAGCCGTATTTTGAAGGATAAGAGGGCGTATAGCCATAGCAGCAAACTGCTTCTCCTTTTTTATTCAAACAGGCTTTTCCGCCGAAAGGATTCTCCAAAACCGGCGCTGATTTTGTTTCAAAATGAAGATGAATGTCGGACTCATTTTTGCTATCGCATCCATCCGCCCCCTTGCGCCAATAATTTTGGCAGCCAAAGCCGCTGTTTCCCATTATTCCAATAAGTTGACCCGCGCTTGCATTATCGTTAATTTTTAAATTTTCCGATATTTTATCCAAATGGGCGTACAAAGTGTAAAATTTTTCCGACCGTTTTTTCGCGGGACTAAAACGGCTGTGTTCCAAAATTAAAACGTTCCCAAAACCAAAATCATTTCCGTCATTTTCCTGGATGAAAACTATTTTCCCGGATGCCGCGGCAAAAACTTCAATGTTTTGATATGATGCCAAATCAATCCCCGCGTGCTGATAATATTTCTCGCTAAAATCGCTGGTGCCGGCTATTTTGTCGTAGTATCCGCGTATATTAAAAGGACTATTATAAGATTTTCTTATCCATGTTTTATTTAGGTCAACCGGAAAAACAAATCCGGTTTTTAATTTTATATCTATTAAATCTTCCGAGACTATTATTGGAGTATTTCTCTCCACAAATTCATACAAAGACTTGGCGTCGTTATTGCTTATTCTTATACATCCTCCGGAAAAAGTGGACGAAACCGCTTCGCCGTTTTTATAATAAGGAATTCCGTGAATAAAAAAATCTTCATACATTTCAATAGAATAAGGCATAAAAACCTGTCCCACCGAAGAAAAATGATTTTTTGATTTTATTCCCGCCGCAAAAAATCCTGTCGGCGTCTGATACCACTTATCCGGATCGCCCTTGTGAAGAATTGTATATTCACTCTTTAAAACTCCGCCCTCCAGGGCGTAAATTTTCATCTTGCTTAAATTTACCTTTACGCTTTTTCCACTTTTAATTTCTATTTTATTGAATTTATCAAGCTCTTCTTGATAACGATGATAATCAACGCTCCGGTCCATCACCATCCTTGCTCGCGCCGTCTCTATTTTGGAAACCTGGTCTTTTACGAAAATAACAGCGGGGGAATTGCCGTCCATTTCCGGCATATCCAATTTATAACCGACGGGCGTTTGAAAATAAACCCTCAATCCGTTATTAACCCCGGATTGCTTTTGATAAACCAATCGATAATTAAAAGAAAAATTTTCAGCAGAAATTAAACGGCGGATATCTAAAGAAGCGGAAGCAGCCGGCGAAGAGATTGTCTGATTACCCGGCAATCCGCCGCCGCTCAATTCCGGCAATTTTACTGAAAAAGGCAATTTATATTTTATGGTTAAAACACTCTCCTGTCCCGGCTCCGTAAAAATCCAATTGCCAAAAACGGTTTTTCCCGATTCTTCAAAAATATCAGTTCCGCTTTCAAACTCTTTAATATAGCTATTTTCCACCAAAGAAAGATCAGGGTCCATCGCATAATTCGGCGATCCATAATCCGCGAAAGCCCTGATATCTCTTTTTTTAGCGCCCTGTATTTCTAAAAATTCACTTCCTTTCGGAACATAAACCCTTATATAATTCTTGTTAGTTTTTTTCCACCACGAATATTTAGCATTTTTCCCGTTATGCTTCCGCGCAATTTTTAAAGTATTTATAATTTCTCCCGAAGGCAAAACTTCGGCCGACAATTTCAAATTCTGGGACATCACGGCGTCGGTTTTCGCTCCGGCAATATTAGAATTCACCACCGCCAAATAATCTTCGCCCAAATCCGTCGCCAGAACGTTTCCATCCAAAGCGAATTTTTCAGATAATTTTTGGATTCGTTCGTCCCTGAAAAAAAACATTATTTCCTTTTGATTGGAAAGAGAATAAATTTCTTTTAAAAGTTTTTCGCTCTGATTCGCAGAAGAATCGGATATCTTTTTTAAAAGCTCCGGACCGAAAAAAGTAAGAATTCTTTTTGGCTGATTCAATAATTTATAATCCGGCCCTTCTTCAACGGCATACTGAATTTTCTCTAAAAAATTTTCCGCGGATATTTCTTCTTGATATTCCTCCAAATAAACCGGTCCGGTAATTTCTAAAATTTTCGGAATTAAATTGGTGTTTATGGCAATGACACCGTCAATATTGGACACGGCGCCCGACTCTTCCAAAAAATTCAAAATTTTCTGAGCGGATGTTTTAAAATCAAAAAACCAATTGGCGTCCCGAGCGCCCCAGGTCGTTGTTATGCCCCAAAGAGGCCGAGGAGGCACTATTTTTTTCACGCTTTTAATTTTAAGCTGGCCGTCGGGATTGTATATGTCATCCACAATAAAATCCAGCAACGCCCCTTTTTCCAAAGAAACAATTCCGTAGCTTCCTAAAAACCCGCCGGTTGCCCTTATCTCCGAAGAATTCTGGAATAAAACAAGATATCGCCGCTTAAAATCACGCCCCAATAAAACATCCATTGACGACAAAATCATTTTAAATTCCTTAAGATAATTTTGCATCAAAATATACTGATTCTTAAAATCTTTGAAGTAAGCGGAAACAAAATCGGACTTTCTATTGATTTTTGCAAGCGATTTTTCAATAAAATCAACATGCTTTTCTATAGAATCCCGGCTATTAAAAATATTTTTTCCCAAAATAGCCGCTTCATTTTCATTTTTAGCCGCCAGCCCGCCAAACTCTTTCAGGGCCGCCTCCGTTTCTTTTACGATAAAGTCGGCGGATTTCAAAATATTTTCCGTTTCTTTAAATATCATTCTGGCATCATTTATGTCTTGAACTTGCTTTATTGAAAGAGAAAAAAACCAAAGAGGGAAATATTTAAAATAATCTTCCAATTCTGCGTTAATTTCTCGGGTCATAACCAGAGATTTTTCCAAAGAGTTTTTAGCGGACAAAAAATCCTGGTCGCGGATATTTAAGCTCATTTTTAAAACTTCTTCTTTTAATTCCAAACTTTTTACCTCAACCGATTGCCTTAAAATTTTTCCGTTTATGATATAAATTTTATAAACATAATTAAAAATTAATCCAAGACAGAAAAGCGCGAGAGCTAAAAAAACAATCAAAAAAATGCGCCTTTTCCGAGGTTTCTTTTTAAGCTTATCCGCGTTGATTTTATCTTCCGCGGAAATGTCCGTGTTTTCTATTTTTTCTTGCGATGGAAGAATATCGTAAACCAA
>CAYTHZ010000027.1:0-1480 GCA_964437745.1 uncultured Candidatus Saccharibacteria bacterium | reverse complement strand
TTGTTTATGTTTTTAATTTTTATTATTTAATTTTGTTCGGCCGTTTTTTTTAAAATTCCCAATGTTTCCGCCGCCGATTTCTTCCAAGAAAATCTTTTAACATTTTCCCTGCCTTTTTCTGTCAAAATTTGCCGCAAAGCTTCGTTGTCCAATATTTGTTCCAAACAAAAAATCAGCTCCTCAATTTTATAAGGATCAAACAAAAAACCCGCTCCGGCGGTTACTTCCGGCAATGACGAGCGGTTGGAAACAATTGTCGGAGTCCCGCAAGCCATCGCCTCCAAAGGAGGAAAGCCAAAACCCTCAAAAAAACTCGGCAAAACTAAAACTTTCGCAAAATGGTAAATAAGCGGCCGAAATTCCGGCTCAATCGGCCCCAAAAACCCTATACTTTCTTTATACGGAGATTCTTCGGCCGCTTTTATGATTTCTTTATGCAGCCAACCCATAGGTCCGGCTAAAACCAAATTTGCGTCTTTAAACTTCGCATCCTGTTTAAGAACATTAAACGCCCGGATTAAGCTGATAATATTTTTTCTCGGCTCAATGGTGCCGACATACAAAATATAATCATCGGGAAGAAAACGTCCGGATAAAATAAATTTTTTTTTCATTTCGTCCAATTCGATTTTTGAATAATCGCTTAAATAAATATCCGATATTCCGTGATAAACAACCGACACTTTGCTTTCCGGTATATTGAAAAATTCCATTAAATCATTTTTTGTTGATTCTGAGACCGCTATAATATGAGCCGCCTCTTTTGCCTGGCGCTTCGGCACCTGGGAAAAATGCCAGTATTTTTTACGCGCCGGAAAAAAATCCGGGTAGCGGATAAAAGAAAGGTCGTGGAAAGTTAAAACTTTCGGGCATTCGGCGTTCGCAAGATTAAAGTGAGGCATAAAATAAACATCCAATCCGCCCAACAATTTATCTATATTCGGAATTTTAAATAAAAGCCCCGCTAATTCAAATATTTTATTAGGAAAAGAAAACTCGTAAAGCCGGGAGTTTTCCGCCTTAAGCCAACCGAAGCTAAGCGGCTCTTTTCTAAGGCCATTATAAAAAAAACGGAATTCCGAATTTTTTTCCGATTTTAAAATATTCTCGGCTATATTTATAATGTATTCCGGAATTCCCGAGTGAAAACCCTTTATTAAAGCTCGCAAATCAATGCCAATACGCACCGAACAGCCAACAGCTAACAGCTAATAGCCAATAGCCCCATAAAAAGACATTTAAGCTTTAACCAAAAGCTATCTAATTGCCCATTTCTACAGCTTAAATCTTATCATAAAACCGATGCTTTCTCAATAAAAAACGCCTCTTGTATTATAAATCGGTTTTCCAAAAACTTTTCTTTACTTAACCACATTACCGCGCCATGGCGCGGTAATGTGGTTAAAATAATATTTGGTACAAATAATTTATTTTAGTTCGCGTCAATATCTGTCAGCGCTGCATCAATTAAACCGCCCGT
>CAYTHZ010000026.1:2211-10838 GCA_964437745.1 uncultured Candidatus Saccharibacteria bacterium | reverse complement strand
CCCAGAAAAAGCAATTCCCTCGGATGAAAAGATTAAAGAGCTTGTAAAAAATTTCCAAAAATATTAATTTAAAATTAAAAAAATCCATAGGTTGACGCCCATGGATTTTAATATTTCTTCTATAATGGCTGGCATAAACCGGCTAATTTTTATTTTCTATAACGCTGCATATCTCTTGTAAAATATTATTTTCGACGAGCGAGGAGTAAAGTGAAAACCATGTTTTCAATTTTATCCGAGCGAAGCCCCGTATAATCAACTTTTGGTCGCGGAAGTTGCGGAACACAGGCTCCAAAGCCTTTATTTTGAGAAAAGTTTTATATTTTTTATCTCTTTTAAATTGTCTATCGCGAAATCTGGTTTTCGCGACAACAGTCTTTTTTTGGAATGATAACCCCAACAGACGGCAACCGTAATAATTCCCGCGGTTTTTCCAGCGTCTATGTCGTGCGTCATATCGCCGACAAAAGCCGTTTCCTGTGGATAAAAATCATTCTTTTTCATCACCTTTTTAACCGCTTTTCTTTTATCGTGAATGCCGCCGTTAATATCAATAAAAAATCTGCGAAATCCGTATTTTTTCACCTCATTTTCCAATTTATTTTGAAAATGCGAGCTTAAAATCGCCAATTTATTTCCATTTTGGTTCAAAAATTCCAAAACTTCTTGAGATTCGGGAAACGGCTCCGGCTCCTCCATTTTTACGAATTCTTCCAAAAATATTTTATCTATTTGTCTTTTGGGCAATTTGCTGAATTTTCTATAAAAATTCATATATGGCAATAAATATTCTTTTCGATATTCATCAAGCGTTAATTTTTTTAATCCTAATTTTTTAAATAATCCCGCGGTGGCGCCGTAAACACAGCGCAAATCGTCGCTTAAAGTGCCGGACCAGTCAAAAATTATGTTTTTAATTTTTTGTTTAGACATTTATAAAGACTTTTTCAATTTGCAAATCGCGGAAAAATTTTCTAAAAAGCGTTTTTGTTTTAAACATTTTTCCATGACCGGTAATTGTATAATCGGCTAATTTTAAAAGTTTATTATTCGGGGCGCCGAGATTCGAACTCGGACTAAAACGTCCCAAACGTCTCGTGCTGCCATTACACTACGCCCCGACTGTAAAAGCGGATTGACGCGGATTTACGCAGATATATTTTTGAGATGACTTCTAACAAGCCCGGCAAAATAATATTTATACCAAAATTTTAAACCAAAAAACCATAAAATACAAACAAAACCCCGCCCTTCGATAAACTCTGGGCGGGGCCATGCGAATCGGAGGCTTTCTAACTTGACTTTGAATACAAGCTAGAAAATCACTCGTTTATGTATTATCATATTAACACCGCTTTTTAAATTTGTCAACAACACTGCTCGCTTCCGGTTACGCGCGCGATGTTATTGAGCGGCAAAAACTCGGCTAAACTTTCTAGCGGGGTCAACCTATTTTTTTCTTTTTCGAGGCTTTTTTATTTTTTTAGATTTTACTGTTTTTTTAGCTTTCTTATTCGCTGGTTTCTTGGGTTTTTTCGCGATTTTTTTAGCAGTTTTTCGTACTTTTTTAATCGCGATTTTTTTAGGCTGAATAAATTGCACTATTCCAATTTTAGGCACAGGTCCGATTTTCGCATCCGGCGTCGCCAAAAAAACCTGGTCGCCATCTCTAACTTTGTAGTTAACTCTTAAGCCCAATTCCTGCCCAGAAACAGCTGTTTCTATATCGCGGTGATTATATTGCATTGAATCAGCCACCTGAATAAAATCGGTGGTAGATCCCTTAAAATGCAATTTATCTCCTTTTTTCAATGAAGCGCGCAATTTTATTATCCCGACTTTTATGCCGGAATAATAATGAATTACTTCACCGATTAATTTTTCCGCCATACCAAGTTTATCAAAAATTTCAAGAGAAGCCGCGAGAATTTTTGTTATAAACTTGAGTACCCCGTTAAATAATTTCGCCTTCGGCGAAATTGCCGCGAAACGGCATTTAACGGGGTAAAAGTTTTCTAACAAATTTTTCCGCGCATTGCGGCTTGAAAAATTTGAGAAAGCCTTTTATTTTTTCTCTTTTTTAACTAACTCTATTACTTTATCTAAAAGATCTTTAGAATTAGAACTGTAAACTATTTTCCCGGGACCCCTGTGAGATTTAGAAACCAAATCTCTAATCATGTCGGCAGTTCCGCCCGTACCCTCAAAAACTCCAATTGGCTTGGCGTCTTCAAAAGCGACTGTGAATTCATTCAATGTGCCCATCCTGCCGCAAAAAGTAATAATAGCGTCGGCGCTTCTGGTTAAAAGAAGATTTCTTCCGGAATAGCCAAATCCCGTATAAATAATAATATCATGATAATCAACCGGCAAACGATATGTTTTTAAATGAGCTTTTTCCGAAGCAGCGGGAGAAATACCCACCACAAAACCGCCGGCCGACTTAGCGCCTTTAGCCGTCCAATAAGGTATGCCGCTGGTTGCTCCGGTTACCAAAACGCAATTTCGCCTCACTATTTCTCTTCCCAGCTCTTCAGCTATTTCCACGGCATTGTCGGAACAATGGCCGGTTGCGGCGGCTCCGGAGACACAAATCGTATATTTAATATGATATTGTTTGGGAATATTTTCCAACATAATAGTAATTTTACCACCCGAATCGCTATAAATCAACCGAGTCGCCAATATTTGGAATATCGGTATTTATGGCCAAGGTATCTCTTATTTTTAAAGCCAAATCATCGGCTGATTCTTTTTCGCCCTGTACTATAAAAACTTTTTTCAAGCTTTGCCTCATAGGGAAAATCCATGCCAATAATTGATTTTGGTCCGCGTGCGCTGAATAACTGTCCATATAAATTATTTGGGCTTTGACGGGAATTTTTTGCCCGAATATTTCCACTTCTTTAGCGCCATCTAAAATTTTTCTTCCCAAGGAGCCATCCGCCTGATAAGAAACAATCAAAAGAATATTATTCGGATCGGGTAAATAATTAGCAAGGTGGTATAAAATCCTGCCTCCCTGCATCATTCCGCTCCCCGAAATAATTATTTTGGGCGGAGGTATTTTATTTATTTTTTTTGACTGTTCTTTGGTAAAGGTCAGCTCCAGCCCCGGAAAATTAAATATTTGATCTCCCGATTGAATAATATTTAACGCTTCTTGATTAAAATAATTTTCGTGCTTTTCATAGACCGATGTAAGCTTTAAAGCTAATGGACTATCAATAAAAATTGGAATTCTTGGAATTTTATTTTTTTCCACCAAATCATTCATTTCAAAAAGCATTTGCTGAGTGCGTTCCATAGCAAAAGCCGGTATTAAAAGCACTCCGTTGTTTTGCGCGGCCTGTTCTATAATATCTTCCAAAATATCTCTCCTTTTATCCATTTCTTTATGCGTTTTATTGCCATAAGCCGATTCAATAACCAAAAAATCCGCTTTTTCTATTATATCCGGCGGCTTTAAAAAAGGAACGGGGGGGTTGCCCATGTCTCCGGAAAAAATTATTTTTTTCCCTTCAGCCTCTATTTCAATAAAAGAGGATCCTAAAATATGGCCCGCGTTATGCAAAGTAAAATAAATATTTGAAAAAATCTCCATTCTTTGATAATATTCAACCGTAGTCCAATAATTCATTAATCCCACAACATCATTAGCTTCGTAAAGGGGGCTTTTACCAAGCGCTTCCGCCTCCCGCCTTAATAAATTAGCGCTGTCAACCAACGCCAATTCCGCAAAATCCTTGGTTGGCGAAGTAGAATAAATTTTTCCGGAAAATCCGTCTTTGTATAATTTAGGCAACCGGCCAATATGATCTATGTGCGAATGAGTGATTAAAACATAATCGATTTCCTTCGGGTTAAACTTCCAATTTTCGTAATTCAATTTATCCGCGAATTTCTCGCCCTGAACAAGCCCGCAATCAATAAGGATTTTTTTAGTTTTAGAACCGGGGGCTTGACTATTAAATTCTAATAAATAATTAGCGCCGGTTACCATCTTGGCGCCGCCGTAAAAATAAAGTTTCAAGATATTTATTGACGCTAAAAATTATAATAATTATCTTTAACGCCTTAATGCGTTGTTCGCAATATATTTTAATATATTTTTTAGCATCGCCCATTTTAATCCATTTTGCCCTCTGTTACATGTTTTGCAATCTCTGTTTGAACTTTACCTATCAATTCTCTTAACTCATTTTCAAATTCCTCCCACATTTTCACGCAACTATCGCATCCGCCGATTTGAGCATCTTCTTTATAGTGTCGTTCGCATCGCCACAAGCTATCTAAAGATTCGGATAATTGGTGTATAAGATTGTGATTATGGTTTTTCATACCAAATTTATCAAAAATTTTAAGGCGAAGCCGCGGAAATTTTTGTTATAAACTTGAGCACCCCGTTAAATAATTTCGCCTTCGGCGAAATTGCCGCGAAACGGCATTTAACGGGGTAAAAGTTTTCTAACAAATTTTTCCGCGCCTTGCGGCTTGAAAAATTTAAGAAAGTATTTTATTCGTATTTACAAATCATTTTATCTTTGTCGTTAATAACCACTTCGTCCGCCGATTTCGGACTCACTAAAGCATTATTTAAATAACAATTCCACTTTTTTCCGCCATTGTAAAACATTCCATCTATTTCATAATCCGCAACAGAATTAACCCCATTTATTTTATAGCCCAAATTTCCCACAAAAGACGCTTGCGCCAAAATATCATTAGCGGTCATACCATCTGTTATTTCTCCCTCAAAAGCTCTTTTCTTATCTGGATAAACCAATGTCACATAAGCCATTTTTCCGTCTTGCAATGTTTCATTTGGCGCCTTAACAATTCGCTTATTGTTTAACGCCGGCATTAACAATAAAACAAAAACTAACATAGCGACGAGAAATATCAGCCAATAAATTATTTTTTTTTCTTTAAAATCCATATTTTTACTCGCGACACCAACTTACAACTTGCGAAACAATGTCGTAAATTTTTGGTCGTTAGCTATATATTTATTTATTATATTATTATCCTTTGATTACCGCAATAGGCGTCATTTTAGCAACTTTTTTAGACAAACCGGCTTTATCCACAACATCAACAATCGCATCTATATCTTTGTAGGCATAAGGCGCTTCTTCGGATATTTCTGCCAATGAAAAACAGCGAAGAATAATACCCCTTTTTTTTAATTCGGCCGCAACATCTTTTCCGTTTTTTACTTTTAACGCGGCGTGGCGGCTCATTGCGCGCCCGGCTCCATGGCAAACGGAATAAAAACTTTCTTCCGCGCTTCTTTGTCCGGCCAACACATACGAAGCGGTTCCCATGCTGCCCGGTATTAAAACAGGTTGGCCCGTATTTCGAAATTGTTCCGGCAATTCTTTATAATACCAAGGAAGTTTGTCCGCAAGGGCGCCGGCAAAAGCGGGAAGCGCTCTCGTTGCGCCCTTGCGATGCACTATCATCTCTGTTGTTTTACCATTTATTTCGTATCGCTCTTTTTTAATTATATTATGAGCAACGTCGTAAAAAGATTTTAATTCATAAGCATTTTTATCAGAAAAAATTCCCTTCAAAGCTTTTTGCCAAGATTTTCTTATAAAATAAGTTATCATTTGGCGATTAGCCCAGGCAAAATTAGCTCCGCAAGCCATTGCTTTGAAATATCTCTGGCCGTCAAAAGAAAGAAATGGCGCCGCGGCAAATTCGTTATCCGGAAATTTCAAATTATATTTATCCATTAAAACCATAAACTCCTTAATATAATCCGTGGCGATTTGATGCCCCAATCCGCGAGAGCCGGTATGAATCATTACAACCACTTGGCCTAAAAATAATCCGAAATTTTCCGCCGCCTTACAATCAAAAATTTCAGACACTTTTTGAATTTCCAAAAAATGATTTCCGGAACCCAAAGTGCCTACCTGATTTTGTCCCCGAGATTTAGCTTTTAAAGAAACGCAAGACGAGTCGGCAAAATCCAGGCAGCCGTTAGCTTCGCAGTTGTCTAAGTCTTCTTTTGCGCCATACCCATTTTCCACTATTATTTTTGCTCCCTTGCGCAAAATTTCATCGATTTCGGCAGTTCCCATTTCTATTTTTCTCCCCCGCCCCAAACCCGACGGCACATTATTATAAATCTCATTGGCCAGCTTTTCTAAATATGGTTTCAAATTATCAAAAATAATATTGGATTTCAAAAGTTTAATTCCGCAATTAATGTCATAACCGCAAACGCCCGGAGAAATAACCCCGCTTTCGGTTTTAACCGCTACCACGCCTCCTATCGGAGAAGCATAACCCTCGTGGCAATCTGGCATCGCCAAACTATATTTTAAAATGCCCGGCAAAAAAGTTAAATTAATTAACTGTTCCAGCGATTTGTCGCGCGTTATTTCATCTAACATTAATGAATCTGCATATAAGCGAGCCGGCATCAGCATGCCGGCCTTATAATTCTTAGGAATTTCCCAGAGATAATCTGTAATTTTAATTAAATCATTTTTTAAAATCATATCGGGTTCTAGCTATATGTCAAAAACTACGGTAGCGCTCCACACTCCGCTTGCTTCTTCTTTTTTAATTTCTAAATCATGGTAAGTAGCGGCCTTTATATCGCCGGATCTGCGAAAAGTAGGATATCCCCATAAAATCGCCTCTAAATAATTATCAATAAATTCCAAAAAAACCACTTTGTTATAAAGCTCGGAATGAGTATCCGCCGAACATAAACATTCGTTTAAAAAATCCACTAAAAGAATATCCGGCGAAGGCGATTCTATTTCTATTTTTCTAGAAATTTCCTGGCGAGAAAACATTCCGTCTTCTTCGCTTTCTTTAGCAATTTCGCCGTCGGATAAAAAATCAAACATTCCAATCATCATATTGGTAAAAACTTCCGATAAATCTTTGCCATACGCCCTTATTTTTAAATCCGATGGATGTTCCAAAAATTCGTAGACCATAAAAAAATTTTATTTGCAGCACTTTAATAACGCGATATAGCTCGTCAACCAACCGCTGTTCCGATTTTCCTTTTATAGAGTGATATATTTTCAAAATTCAACAATTAATATCAGAAATTTTCCAGCTAAAATGGCCATTTTAAATTATTTACTCACACGCCGCTCTTCTAAGCGCATTACTAAAGGTGCATTTACCAGAACAACATTCTTTTGGACGACCGACAAGACAAAAGCTACCAGCGGGTTTGCATTGGGCCTTATAACTGCAACCTGCATTTTTACATGACGATAAATCATCAAAAGGAGATCCGGATACTCTACCATTATTATTAGCACATACAGCCTGAGTGACGCAAAATGCCGAATTCCGAGTATCATACATGCAGCAAACATAAATATCTGTTTTGCATGCACTTAGACAATCCGTTTTATTCGCAAACTGACCATACTGCCCCTGAGAACAAGAACCTCCCTGATAACAAGTCCATCCATTAGGGTATCCTCCACTTCCTCCTCCACCTCCTCCAGCGCCTCCTCCCTGCAACCACTAAGGCGCCAATTCCCCAAATTTTAAGATATCGGGATTAATAGTGTTTAAGATAATAACAGTAAGTCCTAAAATAGCCAGTCCCAAAAGAGCCATATAGATCCTGTCTTTGGCATCTTCCTGTTTGGAAGGATTGCCTACCGCAAACATATAAAGAAGGCCGGATACAATAATCACGCCCATTGCCAAAATTCCGGCCACAGCCAATCCTAATTTAAAAATACCGGCTATATATTCCTGCGGAGTTCCGCCGCAGGGAACAAGCGGAAGTTTCACTATACAATCGCCTTGATTTGTGGAAGTGGCGGAAATTTAAGCTAAAATAAAAATAGGCGAAGATATAAAATAGAAAACGAAAAGTAAGATTATAAAAAGAAAAAAATTTTTGGTCATAAAAATATTAGATGAACCTATATAAAATGCCTTTTATTGAAATGATGATGAGAAATTTCCAATTTCCAATTTCGAATCAATTTTAAATAAATGAATTTTAAAACAAAGTTTCGAATTTCAAAAATTCTGATTTGATTCAAAATTCTCCGCCAAGGGCGGATCCGCCTCGGGCGGAAAAATTAGAAATTTAAAATTCGGTATGAAAATTGGAAATTAAAAATAACTTATGCTTTTGCCGCGACTTTAATCGCTTTGCCCAACAATCCTTTTCCCGCTCTTTTGTCCATTATATACATAATTATCAAAGTCGCGCTTCTAATCGGCAAAAATCCAAAACCAATTGCCCCGACTAGCAATTCCGCCGCGGCGCCGGCAATAAATCTTTCATGGCGCGCTCCTTTTAACCATAGATAAAGCCAGATTGAAAAACTTGCCATTGTCCCGACAAACCAAGATATTCCATAGAACACCAAACCCAAGCCCGGCACCGGCAAAAGAGCGGCGCTTATTAATTCCAGCGCGTCGGCTGTGCCCGCCGCTATAAGCAGCATGCATAAAGCGAATAATGTTATTTTTTTGTTTTGTTCTGTCATTTAATTATCCGCGATTATCCGCGTTTCAATCCGCGTTAATCCGCGACTCATATTATCCGCGCCTGCCCCGTTAGATGCGAAGCTATCTAACTGGGTTAATCAATTTTTCTGCCGCGCCAATATTTCCGC
>CAYTHZ010000026.1:826-2201 GCA_964437745.1 uncultured Candidatus Saccharibacteria bacterium | reverse complement strand
ATCCCTCCCCGATTTCCGCCTGCTGTAAAAATGACTTTTCCGTCGGCGTTAAAGAAAATGTTTTAGCTAAAACTTCAATGCTTGCCGGAGACTGGCGCATTAAAAATTGCAAAGAGGAATTAGAAATAATCGGATGACCGTGCGGAGATTTTATAAAATCTTCCACGTCTTGAGTAATGGTGGTGATTCCCAAGTAATATTTTCTCGCTCTTTTTGCAAGGCCTTCTAAAAACATAGCGCTATCTTTTTCAATTCCGCCCTGATAATAGCCCAGATAAAATTCAAAATTGTATACATTGCTATAGGTCTTAATTCTTGTTCTAAATCTCTAATGCTGAAAACCACCAATCTGTTATTGATATCAATATTGGTCGGACGATTTAAAAAATTAGCAAAGCTTCCCTGCGTATAGCGAAAAAGCCGCTCGCTTAAACTCCTGCCTCCTTCCATAGTGGAAAGAACCGTTTGCAAATCTTCAAGCAGCGGGAATTCAACTCTGCTAAAGTCACTGTCCGGCGTAATATCGCGCGATTCGTAAGCTTGCATAATCGCCTGATCTAAAATATTTTCCTCTTCCGGAGAAACATCTTTCAAAAGCAATTTAATCAAGCCGGTAATATTTAAAATATTTGACCTTATAATTTCTTCTTTAGATTCATCCGGGCTTGATTTCGCCAAATCAAAAGGATTAATGTGGAATTCCGAAGAAATGGAAATCGGGAAAAAACTACCTCCGACCATTTCCGTTAAATATTTATATTCATTTTCCGGATCAATTATAATGCAATCTATGCCCATCATTAAAGACCTTAAAATTTCTAATTTGGCGGTATAAGACTTTCCCGCTCCGGCTTTGGCAAAAATCACTAAATTAAAATTTTCCAAACTGAATCTGTCAAAAAGAACCAGGCTGTTATTGTGCTGATTAATGCCGTAAAGAATTCCATTATCCGACGTTAAATCCATGGAAACAAAAGGGAAAAAAGTGGATGCTGGAGAAGTGTTGAAAATAGTATGAATTTGCAAATTATCCCAACCTAAAGGAAAAGTGGATTCCAATCCTTCGTATTGCTGGAAAAAAGCCGGCTTTATGTAAATTAAACGGCTTTCTAAAATTGACATTAGTTCTTCTTCAATTTTTTTTAATCCCTCTTGGGTTTCCGAATAAATCGTTATATAAACCGCTATCCTGAATAATTTTTCCTGAGCTTGTTGAAGCAAATCTCGCAAATTTTCTATATCGTTTCTGGCGGTTTCTAAAACCGGATTCCTTACTTTTCCCATATCTTGCTCTTCGTCGATTTGAGCTTCTATTTGGCCAAGTTTTTTTCTGAGATTTTTAATAGCGATTGCCGTATCAACCGGATGGGCAAAA
>CAYTHZ010000026.1:0-816 GCA_964437745.1 uncultured Candidatus Saccharibacteria bacterium | reverse complement strand
TTAAACGGTCTAAATTAATAACCGGCGAAAGCCAGCCATAAGACAAATATCTGGGATACGATAAAGTAAAAAATGTTTTTGAATACAAATCGCCTATTTTCAAAAAATTTGAATTTATTTCCAGAGCCGCCGGCGCCATTATGTCTTTTACAATATCCATGCTATCCATCGGTTCAGCCGCGCCGCTCGATTCCTCCCCAAAAGTCTGCTGGAGTATGCTGACCTGATTTTGCTCTTGCGACGCTTGGCGGTATTTTTTCCCGAACATTTTGTCAAAAAAACTTTTTTTCCGAGCAATTTCTTTGTCTTCAATTTTCAAAGGCGCAATAACCTTCTTTGTTGGCAACGCCTCCGCTTCTTTTAAATTTTGTATTTCCTTAAAATCAATAACTTTATATTCAAAATTCGGCGGTTTTTCATCTTCCGCTTTCGGCTCCAATTTATTTTTTTCAGATTCTTTTATTGGTTCTTTTATTGATGGTTTTTGTTCCGGTGGAAAAATTTTAATGACAGACTTCGGTTCTTTTACAGGTTTTTTTTTTTATAAAATTTCTTCCGGGTCCGGCAATACTTCCTCCGATTCTGTCAGGGGTTCTTGGCCCTCTTTGTCATTTGTCGTTGATTCTTTGTCAACGCCCTCTTCATCCGGCAACTCTTCTTCTATTTTTCCAACAGGTTTTTCTTCCTCGCCCATTGGCGGCTCCTCCTTTACGAATTCTCGTTTTTTCGCCAAATCTTCTTTTTCCGCCAATTTTTCTGATTCTTCCATAGCTTCTCCGAATAATCTCTTGTGGCTTTCTTCCAAAATTTGCCTTT
>CAYTHZ010000025.1:0-11480 GCA_964437745.1 uncultured Candidatus Saccharibacteria bacterium | reverse complement strand
GGGAGAAATTGCTTTTTAAGTTGTTAACAAGTGTCCATATTTAGACTTTACCCTAAAAAATAATAAGCGTGGTTGGCAGAGCAGTCAAATGCACCTGGCTGTAGACCAGGCGCCCTTCGGGCTACGGGGGTGCAAATCCCTCACCACGCATAAAGACCAAGACCGATATTAGAGAAAGTATTAAAAAGCTGTTAGCCTGCGTAGCTCAGTGGTTAGAGTGAGTATTTTTTACCCTCCTAAATTTTGGCTGGATAGCTCAGTGGCAGAGCATTCGTTTCATAAGCGAGAGGTCGTGGGTTCGAATCCCACTCCAGCCATAGCCAAAATTTAGGATGGCAGGCAAGCGCTAGGTTGAAAGCTTGATTCTTTCCACAGACATTAGGAATTAATAATTTTATAGTTTATAATATTATTTATGCAGCCGTGGTGTAGCCCGGTTTAACACGCCTCCCTGTCACGGAGGAGATCGTGGGTTCAAATCCCATCGGCTGCGCAAAGTATTTGTTTTTTATTTTTTCCCGTCCGTCGCGCAATATTAGCAATATTAAATTAGTAAAATTAAACGCCATCTTTATTAAAAGATGGTGTTTTGGTTTTTTTAAAATATTTAAGAAAATATCTTTACAATTTTTTAAATATATTGTAGGGTATTAATGGAATATTCTTTAATAATTTAATCAATAGATTGATTAATTTTAAGGGAGGAATAAGTGGATAAGGTAAAAGTTGTTGTTGTCGGAGCCGGGCCTGCCGGGCTTTCGGCCGCTTATGTTTTAGCTAAAGCCGGGATAGAAGTGGTTGTTGCAGAAAGGGGCAAATACGCCGGCGCGAAAAATATGATGGGCGGAGTTTTGTACTCCGCAACGCTTGCGAAAATTATTCCCGATTTTTACAAAGACGCGCCGCTTGAAAGAGCGGTTGTAAAAAAGAAATGGATTTTTTTGGGCGAGGGCAATGAGATGTCTTTTGAATTTAAATCGGATAATTTTCAGCCGCCTTTTTATAACCACAGCTTTGTGGTTTTGCGGGCGAAGTTTGACCAATGGTTTGCTCAAAAAGCGGAAGAAGCCGGGGCGATTATCGCTTATGAAACAGTTGTTGATGATTTAATGCTGGATAACGACAAGGTTGTCGGCGTTAAAATTAGAACCGAAGACGGCGGACAAGAAGAATTGCCTTGCGATATCGTGATAGCGGCTGACGGCGTAAATTCATTAATCGCCCAAAAGGCCGACTTAAGAGGAGATTTAAAACCCGCAACAACCGCGCTGTCGGTTAAAGAAGTGATTGAGCTTCCGGAAAATATCATTAACGAACGACTTGGGCTAGAAAATAATGAAGGTGTTGCTTATGAATATATAATTCCGGACAAGCGAGGAAAATATATTGGTTCGGGATTTCTTTATGCCAATAAAGATTCTATATCAATCGGATTGGGCTTAATGGTTGATGCTTTGGCAAAAACCGGAATAAACCCTCACGATTTTTTAGAAGATTTTAAAAAATGGTCTTCGGTAAAAGCTTTGATAAAGGGCGGGAAGTTAAAGGAATACAGCGCCCATTTAATTTGTGAAGCCGGATATTTGGGAATGCCGAAAATTTTCGCCCCCGGGCTTTTGGTTATCGGAGAGGCGGCCGGGCTTATAAACACGGTTTATAAAGAAGGAACCAATCTGGCGATGGAGTCCGGAAGGATTGCTGCCGAAACGGCGATAATCGCATTAACGGCCAATGATTTTAGCGAAAATACCCTTTCCATCTACGCGGAAAAAATGAAAAAGAGTTTCGCGATTAAAGATTTGAAAAGGTTTAAGAATATCAAATATCTTTTAGAAAATCCGGAAATATTCTCCCGCGTTTTGCCGATGCTTAAGGCGATGGAGGAATCGCTTGTTTGCAACAATGTTTCCAAAGCTGAACATTTGAAAAAGGCGAGAAAGATATTTTTCAAAGGATATGCTTTTAGAAAAATCATTAAAGATATTTGGAATTTATTAAGGAGCGTGATATAAAATGGCGGATAAAATTTTAGAAAAGAAATTGGGCGAGAACGCTTTTGACATTGACGAGGGCAATCCGCACATAATTATCGACGCGGAAAAATGCAAAAATTGCAAGGAAAAGCCGTGTTTTATGTGCCCTGTTAAAAATTACCGCGTTGAAATTGTAAGCGGCCAAGAAAAATTAATTTTTTCCTATGAGGGCTGTTTGGAATGCGGCGCCTGCAGGCTGGTTTGTCCTTATAATGCCATTAAATGGAATTATCCCAAAGGCGGCAAAGGGATTTGTTATCGTTGCGGTTAATCGCGGATAAACGCGGATTATGCGCGAATTGACGCGAATTTTTTAAAAATTAGAAAAGGAGGGAAATAAATGGAAAAAATTGTAATGGATAAAACTTATTTTGAAGAATTAGACAAAAAAAAATTAACCGAAGATGAACTTGCTATCAGGGATGCCGTAAGAGGTGTTTTACGGGAACATGTTTGGCCTTATGTAAAGAAATGGGATGAGGGTGATTTTGGAGATTTAAAAGATAAATTCGGGCTTGCTAAACATTTTATAAAACTGATGACAACGGAGTCCGGGCTTTATATTTTTGGCTCCAATTTGGATTTGTCCGATGTGATGGAAGATTTTCCCGGACCGATTTCGGAAACTGCGTACGGCGTAATTTCTCGCGAAGTGGAAGCTGTTGATTCGGCTTTTAGGAGTGTTGTTTCTGTGCAGTCGGGACTGACAATGTGGGGAATTAACAAGTGGGGCAACTATGAACAGAGAAAACTTTGGCTGCCGAAACTTTATAAAGGCGAGGCTATCGGCGCGTTTGGTTTGACTGAGCCGCAGGGCGGTTCGGATCCGGGATTTATGACTACCCGCGCCAAAAAAGAAGGAAGCGACTGGATTTTGAACGGACGCAAGGAATGGATTACCAATGCTTCTGTTGCCGATATCAGCATTGTTTATGCTAAATGCGAAGACGGGCTTATAAGAGGATTTTTAGTAGAAAAAGGAATGCCCGGCTATACCAGTGGCGATTATCATAAGTGGTCGCTGAATATGGCGGTGACGTCGTGGATGGATTTTCAGAATGTTCGTGTTCCCAAAGAAAATCTTTTACCCGGGACAGAGGATGGAAAGTTGGCGCATGCTTTAGCTCATTTAACTCAGGCAAGATACACTATTTGCTGGGGAGCGGTGGGCGCGGGGCTGGTCTGTTTTCAGGAAGCCTTGGATTTTGCCTTACGGCGCAAATTGCACGGCCGCCAGACTCTTGCGGAAAAACAATTAATTCAGGAACAATTGGCAATAATGTTTAATAAAATCAAAAATGCGTATCTTTTAGCGCTTGAGCTCGGTCGGAAAAAAGATGAAATGCATGACAACTTGCCGTTTGCGGAAGTCGCGCAGGTTAAAACTTATAATGTAAAAGAGATGTGGGAAGTGGCCAAGATGGCGGCTATGGATATTTTCTCCGCTGACATATTTACTTACGAATACCACACTCAAAGGCATTTCAGAGGATTGCTTTCAGTGCATAAATATGAAGGCAGTCATAATGTTATAAGATTGATGGTAGGCGAGGCGATTACGGGGAAAAGAGCATATTAGTCGCCAATTTAAGAATTAAGAATATAAAATATAGAATTTAGAATAAAGGACATAAAAACAAAACGCCAAGAATTTTCTTGGCGTTTTTTATTGACATTTTTGAATAAAAATGACAAGATTATAATTGATATTAATAAATTAATAATGGGTTGATTGGAGAATAAATAATGAAAAAAGAAAGAAAAGTCGCTATTTTATCAGCTAAAAGAACGCCTTTGGGCGCCTTTGGCGGAGTATTTAAAAATTATTCGGCTGTTGATTTGGGAATAGCAGCGGTAAATTCCACTATTATGGACCACAAGCATCCGGAGGCGCCAAATCCTTTATTGGAAATTAAAAAAGTATTTTTTGGAAATGTAATTGGCGCTGGACTCGGACAAAATATTTCTCGGCAAATTGCTTTAAAATTAGGCATAAATTGCCCGGCTGTGACCGTAAATAAAGTTTGCGGTTCCGGTATGGAAGCAATAATTTTGGGAGCGCAGTCTATTTTATCCGGAGAGACTAATCTGGTTTTGGTTGGTGGAACGGAAAATATGTCTATGGCGCCGTATTTGAATTACGACCAAAGATGGGGAAAAGGTTTCGGCAATAGTGAAGTGGTTGATGCTATGGTTAAAGATGGCTTAATAGACGCTTTTTCCGGCAAATTGATGCTGGAAATTGCCGATTTGGCGGTTAGAGAATATTTATCGGAAATTTTAAAAAATAATAATCCGGAATTTTTGAAACAACGGCTCAATAACTGGGCGCATCTTTCATATCAACGCGCTTTGGCGGCGATTAAAGAAGGAAAATTCGCTAATGAAATTGCCGAAGTTGTTTTAAAACAGGGAATTATAAAAGACGACGAAGGGCCGGCAAAGTATCGTCCGGATAAATTAGATTTATTGAAACCAGTGCCTCCGACTTTGACGATTACTGCCGGCAATGCTTCGCAAATTTCCGATGGCGCGGCAGTTTTGCTTTTAAGTTCAATGGAATATGCAGAGAAGCATCATTTAGCTCCTTTGGCTGTAATCACCGGCTATGATTTTTTGGCGGAAGATCCGGCGATTTTTCCGATTATCCCGACTCATCTGGCGGAAAAATATTTTATTGAAAACAATATTAATCAGGCGGATGTTGATTTGTTTGAATTCAATGAGGCGTTTACTTTAGTGCCGGTCTACGCGGCCGCTAAATTAAATATTCCTGTTGAAAAAATCAATATCCATGGCGGAGCGGTTGCTTTAGGCCATCCTTTGGGAACGTCTGGGGCAAGAATAGTTGTAACGCTGGCGCACGCTTTGCGTGGATATAAAAAAAAGAAGGGAATTGCCATAATTTGTATTGGCGGCGGCGAGGCGCTGCTTTTATCAATAGAGGCGATTTAACAAATTAACAAAAGGAGGAGTATGGTGGCAGATTATAAAAATATTTCTATATGTAAAGATAATGAATTATGTTGGGTGTTGACTCTCAATAGTAAAATTTTAAATTTAGAAACACGACGCGATTTGATTAATTTTTTTTCTAACTTTTATCCGGAAGCGGAAAAAAAGCCGAAAGCGCTTATAATTACCGGAAAGGATAATGTTTTTTGCGCCGGAGCGGACTTGAAAGAATTGAAATTTTTAGCCGATAATTTTAACGAGCAAGGTTTGCGAGAATTTTTAAAAAGCGGCCGGGATATAATGTATAAAATCCTTAATCTTCCGATTATAACGATTGCGGCAATAAATGGTTATGCTTTGGGCGGAGGATTGGAGCTGGCTATGGCGTGCGATTTCAGATTTGCGGCGCATCCCAACAGCGCGTCTCTGCCAGATCCTATTTTAGGACTTCCTGAAGCTAATTTGGGATTTCCGTCCGGATGGTTAGGAACGGTTCTTTTGCCGAGGATTGTGGGAATGAATAAGGCAAAAAATCTTATTTTATCAGGGAAAAAAATATCACCTTGTCAGGCAATAAAAATTGAATTGATTGACGATATTTTTGACAGAGAGCGTCTAGTTGATTATGTTAAAGCGTTTTCTGGTGACTTTTCAGATTTTCAAGTAATAAAGATTTTAAAAGAAAATTTTCGCAAACAGAGATTTTGGGGAAGCGACGATTTTGATTTTATAAAAGAAGCCATTCTTGAAGAAGAGGCGTTTATAGAATGTTTTAGGAACGATTCGGCGAAAAGGGGGATAGAAAAATTTTTCGCTTCGCGCGAAAAGAAATAAAGGTTTTCAATCTGTGTTTCGACTTTGCTCGAATAAAATTGAAA
The DNA here is from genome assembly GCA_964437745.1 of uncultured Candidatus Saccharibacteria bacterium. Classification (GTDB taxonomy): domain Bacteria; phylum Patescibacteriota; class Minisyncoccia; order UBA6257; family CAYTHZ01; genus CAYTHZ01. Next base: position 5,614 of record CAYTHZ010000025.1, on the reverse strand, counting down.
ACAGGGTTTTCGCCTTTACTTCTCGTTCGTTGAAATAAATTAATTAAAAAGGGCATCAATTGATGCCCTTTAAATTTTTTTTATGATTTTTTACTTCGGTTTTTTAATCAGTTCCGGGATTATTTCAAATAAATCGCCTACGATTCCCAAGTCAGCTATTTCAAAAATCGCAGCTTCGGGGTCGGAATTTACGGCAATAATATATTTGCTTTTATTCATTCCGACTTGATGCTGTATAGCGCCGGAAACTCCAAAGCAAATGTAAATATCCGGCTTAATCGTCTTTCCCGTCTGGCCGATTTGTTCTTTTTGGCTTGTCCATTCAATATCAACCAGCGGTCTGGTTGAACCGAACGCGGCTCCGAGTTTTTTCGCCAATTCTTTGACAATTTCTATTTTTTCTTTAGAGCCGATGCCGCGTCCGATACAGACGACAATTTTAGCTTTTGTGATATCAAGTTCGCCACCGGCGATTTCTTTGGTTTCAAGCAGTTTTATTTTTTCGTTTAGCGTTGGGGCTGGTTCTTCTATGAAATATTCTTTTATTTTCCATTTTAAAAAAACGTAGTCAAATCCGTATTCTTCTGTGTCGTCAAGAATAATAACGGCTGATTCCCAAGGCAATTCCAAGTGGTTTAAAAGTTTTCCCGCATAGAACTTTCTTTCTAAAATAATTTTTTCGTCGGTAAATTCTATTTTTGAGGCAATATATAAAGGCAGATGTTCTTTTGCCGCGAGTTCGGCTAATTTTTCTTTTCCCTTGGCGTAGCCAAGAGCTAAAAGAATTTGGCAATCGGGAGTTTTTTTAATAATCATCAGATATTCCATCGTTTAGCTCCTTTTATTTTTCAGCGCTTCAAGGATTTTTTCGGCCGCTTGTTTAGGAGTAAGTCCTTTTAAAATTTGTCCGCCTTTTCTTTTTTCCGGTTGGATGTATTTTTTTAAAAGCGGTTTTTCTGTTTTTAGTCCCGGCAAGAGTTCGGTGGGCAGAATAATTTCCAGTGGCTTTTTTTTGGCGGCAATGATATTTGCCATTCCGCCGGAACTCCGTGGCTTATTCAACCCTTTTTCGCATGAAAATATGGCGGGCAAAGAAACCTCATAAACAATTTCATTATTGCCTTCTATTTTGGAAACTTTCGCGGTTTTTGTTTTATAGTTAAATTCAAATGTTTTAATATTAGCGACAACCGGCATTCCCATTATTTTCCCGAGTAAAATAGGCGTTAATCCGCTTCCTGTATCAAGGCTTTTTGCTCCGCAGAAAATAATATTGGGATTTTCTTTTTTGAGCGCTTCGGCAAGAAGCTTTGCTGTTCCCATTAATTCGGAAAATTCTTCAGAATCGTCTTTTATCAAAATTGCTTTATCAAATCCAAAATTAAGAGGTTCGCGAATTTTGTTTTTAAAAAATTCGGAGCCTAAAGTCAAAGAAAATATTTCTACTTTTTCTTGAGTTCCGACCGCGGATTTTACAAGCAGAGCTTGTTCCATAGCGTACATATCAAAATGATTTATATTTAAGTCTTCGGCGATTTTAGTTCCGTCATCGCTTGTTTTTATTTCTTTAAGCGAAGAGTCGGCGACAAGCTTGGTTAAAACTGCGATTTTCATGATTTACCTCTCTTTTTAATCATTTTTTTCTTTTTATTCGCGCCTATTTTGCAGATCCTTGTCTTGGCGGAATCCTTCGGAGTTAATCCGCGCTAGTAGAGATAAAATCCCTTTTTGGTTTTTTTTCCTAATTTTCCTTCGGTAACCATTTTTTTTAAAATTTCGGCTGGTTTATATTTATCGCCGAGTTCTTTTTCAAGTTTTTCCATAATGGCCAGCACAATGTCTATTCCGATTAAATCCGCCAGAGCCAGAGGTCCAATTGGTAATTTCGCGCCCAATGTCATTATTAAGTCAATATCTTTTGGGCAAGCCGCAATTTTATTTTCTAAAATTAGAGCAGCTTCGTTTATCATTGGGATAAGCACGCGGTTTAAAACAAATCCCGGACTGTCTTTTACCACAAATGGAATTTTTCCGATTTCCTGGGTCAGAGTTATTGTTGTGGCGATTGTTTCATCCGATGTGTTTTCCGCCTGGATTATTTCAACAAGATCAATTAACGGCGCGGGATTCATAAAATGCATTCCGCAAATTTTTTCCGGCTTTTGCGCAAGCGAAGCTATCTGTTTTATCAAAATAGAAGAAGTGTTGGATGCCAAAATTACTTCCGGTCTGGTATGTTTTTCGAGCATTTGGAAAATTTCTTTTTTCGCTTCCAAGTTTTCGTAAATTGCTTCTATGGCAAAATCAAGTTTTTCAAAAATCCATAACAATTCGCGATTATTTTCTATGTTGCCGGAAAGCGCGGGCGCTATTGATAATCTGGAAAGTAATGTTTCCGGTTTCGCGTTTATCATCTTTTTTTCGCAGGCTTTTTGAATATTTTTTTTAATGTTTTCCAAAGCTTTTTCCAGCGCTTCAGTATTATTGTCAAACAATATTACATAATGATTGCCGGTTGTTAAAAAACACTGGGCTATTCCTTGTCCCATTGTGCCTGCGCCGAAAATTCCTATGGTTTTTGGGTCATGACAACTCATTAATTATATCCTCCGTTTTAATTGTTAATGAATCATTTTTCATTAAAATATTAACATAAAACCCGCTCTTTTGTAAAGAGCGGGCTGATTATTATTTTGACGAGCGAGGAGTAAAATGAAAACTTTGTTTTCAATTTTATCCGAGCGAAGTCGAAACACAGGTTGAAAACCTTTATTCTTTTTTTAATTTTAACAGGTTTTTGGCAGTTTCTCCGATTTCTAACAAGCTGTTGCAAACCGGTAGGTTTTTTTCTTTCCAGTATTCTGTTTTCGCCTTGGCTGTTTCGCCGCTTGATTCAATCAGCGCGCCGGCATGTCCCATCCGTTTTTCCTTCGGAGCCGTAAGTCCGGCGATATAGAGCATTACAGGTTTGGGATAATTGGTTTTTAGCATATAATCCGCGGCTTTGTTTTCCAGCTGGCCGCCAATTTCACCAATAATTATAACTCCTTTGATTAATTTATTATTTTTGATTAGCTCGAGAGCTTCCGCGAAAGTCATTCCGGGGACCGGATCTCCGCCAATGCCGAGTATCAGCGATGTACCAATGCCGACCCTAATCAAGCGAGTGGACATTTCATAAGAAAGAGAGCCGGAGCGGGAAATAATCGCTATTTCTCCTTTGCGATATTGTTTATATGGATGGATTGAAATATCGCATTTTTCCGGGGAGATTATTCCCGGGCAGTTTGGTCCTATTAGAATACTCGGTGTGGATTTTAAATGCGATTTTATTAGGCAGACATCATGAACAGGTATGCCTTCGGTAATACAGTTTATAATTTTAATATTATTATAAGCTGCTTCTAAAATAGCATTTTTAGCGGATTGAGGCGGAACGAAAATAATTGTTGCGTCTGGCTGGTCTATTATTTTTTTTGCTTGTTCAATTGTGTTAAATATGGGAATGCCTTCAAAATTTTGCCCGCCTTTTCCCGGAGAAATTCCTGCTGAAATTTTCATTCCGAATTCTTGCAATTTTTTCGCGTATCTTTTTCCTTCTTTGCCCATCCCCTGGATTATTAGTTTTAGGTTGCGATCAAGAGTTATTCCGCAAATGTTAATTTTTTTAGAAGAACATTTGGGAATCGGCGAATTATTAAGATATTTTTTATCAGAAGCGGCGGCGGTTATGGGTTTATTATGATAAATTGACTTTAAACATTCCAGCGCGGCTTCAGTGGTGCGGTAGGCGTAAAGATTGGGAATGTTTCGGGTTTTTAGAGATTTTATTGACTCTTTGGCTTCGTTGCCTTCAAGCCGCACAATAATAGGCTTGGCTTGATTGATTATTTTTGTTAGTTCTATAATGGCTGCGGCGATTTTTTCGGCCCCTGTCATAGCAGTATAAATATTTCCGAAGATTATTTTGATTTTCGGATCATTTTCCATAAACTCCAAAAGAAGCTTTATTTGCTCCACAGTAACGGCTCCGCCCAAATCTATTCCGCTACGAATTTTAGCGCCGATGTTATTAATGCAATCAAAGGTATCAAGCATTAATCCGGCGCCATTGGAAAACATTCCAACCCCCTCCTTTTCTGAAACAGCTATGTAGTTAAGTCCCTCTTTCATCAATTGGTTTTTTGAAGCGTTGGTTTCGCGAAACTTTTTTATTGACTGGAGTTCTGGCTGGCGAAAAAGAGCATAGTCGTCTATTGTCATTTTACAATCAAGGCAAATAAAATTTTTTTCGGAAGTCAAAGCCAGGGGATTTATTTCCAAAAGCATCGCATCCATTTTTACGAAAGTTTCAAAAATCAATTTACATGTTTTGGAAAATTCTCCATATTCATCTTTGCCGACATCCATTGAATTAGCCGCCGCCATTATTTGAAATTCCTGCAATCCCAAAAGAGGATTAATGGCGGTTTTAAAGATTTTTTCCGGAAAAGTTGTGTTTATTTCTTCAATGTCTGTTCCGCCGCAGGAGCTGGCGATTAAAACCGGATATCCGTTGTTTCTGTCTATCATAAAACTAAGATACAGTTCTTTTTCAACGGATATTTTTTCTTCAATAAGCGCGGTTTTAATGATTTCTCCGGCGGGATTTTGCGGAGTAATTATTTTTTTTCCAAGCATTTCGTTAATGACGGTTTTTGCCTCATCAAAGTTTGCGGCGGTTTTAACGCCTCCGGCTTTTTCTCGTCCGCCGGAAAGCACTTGGGCTTTTATGAAATATTTGCCGTTAGTAAGGTCGGTTAAAGATAAAGGATTCGGAGTTTTCACGCCGAAACGACGCAATATTTTTTTTCCTTCAAATTCATAAAGTTTCATACCGGATCACCTTTCTTTTTTGAGTATTTGTTAAAAAGTATTCATTAAAATAATATAATAAATATTGTGGATAGTCAAGTTTTATTGAGGTTGTTTAAAAAAATAATGAGTGGTAAAATAAAAATAATAATTTTAATTTTTATAGAAGTTATCTCAAAATTAATTTTCGCGCTTTTCCGCGTTTTAATCGGCGCTTTTCCGCTTTTACGGGATTATAAAAGCGGATTGACGCGAATAATTACGCGGATTCACGCAGATATATATTTTTGAGATAGGTTGTAGTAAATTCAATGAGAGAAAAACCTTTGGTTTTAATAATAGACGACGAACAAGATATCAGAGAAGTGATAAGGCTAAAATTGGAAGCCAGCGGATTTGATGTGCGGGAGGCTGTAAATGGAAAGGAGGGGATAGAAATGGCAAAAACAGCCAAACCTGATATAATTTTGTTGGACGTGGTAATGCCGGTGATGGATGGCGGAGAAGCCTTGTTAAAATTACAAACAGATCCAGAGACGAGGCGCATTAAGATTTTTATGTTTACGGGAAAAGGCGATCCTAGGCCGCAAACAATAAGCGTTGATAAAAAGTTCGCGCAAGAAAGCGGCGCCGTGGATTTTTTAAGAAAAGAAATTGATTTAAACAATTTGGTTCGAAAATTAAACGATGTTTGGCAGCAGATTGTAAGGAGTCATAAGCAGAGGCCATCTCAAAATTAATTTTCGCGCTTTTCCGCGTT
>CAYTHZ010000024.1:0-11729 GCA_964437745.1 uncultured Candidatus Saccharibacteria bacterium | reverse complement strand
TGAATTTTGAATTTTGAATTTTGAATTTAATTTATCTATTTCTTTGTTTCTTTTTAAAAGTTGTTTTTCGTCAAGTCCGTTTTCTATTTTTAAAAATTTAGTGTGATCAGCGATACCTATGTATTCGTAACCAATTTTTAAAGCCGCTTTCGCTAATTCTTCAATTGACAATTCTCCTCCATTCCAATTGGAGTGGATATGAAGATCTCCTTTTAAATCGCCGTAACCGATTAATTTCGGAAGCTTGTTTTTTTGAGCCAATTCTATTTCCCCGTTATTTTCCCGCATTTCCGGCGGAATCCATTCCATTTTCAATTTTTCATAAATCTCCTGTTCTGTTTTTCCAAAAACTTTCCTCGCCAATCCGCGTTTATCCGCGCTCAAAAAAAGTCCGTATTCATTGAGCTTATATCCCTTATCCTGGGCAATAATTCGCAAAGCGATATTGTGTTCTTTGGACCCCGTAAAATATTGCAAAGCGGCGCCGAAGCTTTCTTCCGGCACTATCCGCAAGTCCACGTCAAATCCGTTTTCCATTCTGGCCGAAGACTTCGTTTTACCCTTGCTCCAAATTTTTACTATTCCCGGCAAAGAAACAAAATAATCCGTCACTTTTGCGGGATTGTCCGCGATTATTAAAATGTCGGCATCGCCTATTGTTTCTTTCATCCGACGGATTGACCCAGCCGGGCTTGCTTGTTTTACTTCTTTTAATTTTTTAAGATCAGCGACTATCCTTTCCACTTCGGGCAAAATTTCCCCCAAAAGAAACCTGCCCTTTCTTTTTTTCAAGAATTCAATGCTTTCAATTATATTTTTTTCGCTTTTTTCTCCGAAATTGGGAAGTCTTTTTATTTTTCCGGCGCGAGCGGCTTTTTCCAGATCCGCGATATTTTTAATCTTCAATTTTTTGTATAATTCTCTGATTATTTTCGGACCCACGCCTTCTACTTTTTCCAGATTTTCCAAATCAACCGGCATTTTTCTTTTCAATTTTTCATATTCTTTTACGCGGCCGGTTTTTAAATATTCCACGATTTTTAAAACCATACCCTTGCCGATTCCCGGAATTGCATTTAACGCTTTTTCGCCGCCCTCTTCATAAAGAGCGGCGACGTCTTTTTCCAAAACTTCTAAATTCAAAGCCGCCCTTTCATATGCCTGCGGCTTAAAAAGAATATCGTCCATTGCTAAATAATGGGCAATTTGATTGAAAATTTTGGCGATAGAGACGTTATTATTCATGCTGGCGCTGGGGTTGATATGCTAAGTAAAATTATTATTTTAATATTTTTTGTTCCGGCGACAAAATTGCGGATTTTTGCAAATTATTTTTGTGATCTTTTATAAGTATTTTGTACAATTTAATGTAAATTACCGATGTTAAAGCGAAAAATATCGCGGCAATGATAAATACGGCATTAAAGCCGATATATTCCGCGATAAGGCCGGAAAAAAAGGCGGCAATCACCACTCCGAATCCCAAAGCGCTGGAATTCATACTCCACTCAAAACCGATTTGTTTTTTATCTATATGGCGCGTAAACATCGCGTTCCACGGAAAAACATAAAGCGCGGCGCCAACAGCATGGATAATTTGAACAAGGAAAAGAACGTACACGCTATTGATGAAAATATAAAAAATAGGGACTAAAACTATAATAGACGCGCCGACTACCAAAGCAAATAAATCATCGTCTTCTTTTTTGGTTTTGTCCAAATATTTGGCAAGGGGGATTTGGATTATGGATTTTGTCAGCCAAAAAATGGCTATCGCAAACCCGACGATTTTAATTTGACCCGGCGCTATTTTATTAACTACAAAAATAGCGAATATCGGCGACAAAAGGCTTTCGGCAAAAACATAAAAAGCGTTGCCAGTTATCAAAAGCCGGATAACTTTATTGATATTAAACTGTAATTTGATAAACACATTATCAAGCTTACGGACTACCGGCTACGGACTACAATCGCAATTCAAAATTGCCGCGGTCTTTAGTCTGTAAGCTGTAGTCAAGATTATTGCTCTTCTTTAACCGCGAACTTTCCCTCTTCAAAAAATATTTTTAATTTCGCTCCCTTGCCGTACTGATGCCGTATTATTTCTTCGGCAATGAGGCTTCTGATTTCTTTTTGGATAACGTTGCGCAAAGGCCTGGCGCCGTAAACCGGACTGTAGCCCAAACGAACCAATTCATCTACGGTTGTTTGATCAAAAGCTATAAAAATAGATTTGTTTTTTTCTAAAGTTTTGGATATTTCTTTCAATTGGATGAAGCAGATTTTTTTGGTATCTTCTAAGCATAGGGCTTTAAACACAATAATGTCATTAAAACGATTTATCAATTCCGGCGGGAAATATCTGGTAAGCGATTTTTTGAGCTCGTCGGCAATGTCTTCAATTTTTCTGCCTTTGGCAAGCTCGGTTAAAATAAATTCCGAGCGGGCATTGGATGTGCAAATAATCAAGCTGTGAGTAAAGTCAATTTTATTGCCCAAGTTGTCCAAAATTTTTCCTTCGTCAAATATCGGTAAAAATAAATTTAAAATATCCTTTGATGCTTTTTCAAATTCATCAAGTAAAATCAAACAATAAGGCTTGGCTTTAAGCGCGTCAGTTAAAGCGCCGGAAACTTTGGCATCCGGACTGCCGATAAAGCGGAAAATACTGGTTTCGTCTTGATAGCCGGACATATCAAATCTGACAATCGCTTCTTCGGATCCAAATTGAATTTTAGCAATAGTTTTCGCAAGCTCGGTTTTGCCCACGCCCGTAGGCCCCACGAATAAAAATGAAGCTATGGGACCTCCTTTTCTGGTAATGCCAGCCCGATATTCTCTCAAAACCCGCGCTACGGCGCTTACCGCTTCTTCCTGGTCTATTAATCTTTTATGGATTATATTTTCTAAATTCAAAAGATTTTCCGCCTCGTCTTTTCCTATTTTTTTTATCGGCACATTAGTCTGCCTCTGCATTATTTCAATAATATCATCCGCAGACACCAATTTTTCGCCTTTTTCATTGACATGAATTATGGTTTCTTTAAGAAGATTGCTGGCAGAAGACGGTAAAAATTTAAAAGCGATATAGCGATGCGCCAGCTCCACGGCCGCCTTAATAGCCGCATAACTTATTTTAATTCCGTATTGGCGCTGCAGGATAACAGATTCAAAAATAAGAATTCTTTTGGCGTCTTGTTCGCTCACTTCCTCTATAGGAATGGTTTCAAAAGATTCTATAAAATCTTTTTGCGGTTCTAAATATTTTTTGAAATTATTTTCATCGGTAGTGCCGATAACCTGAAAATCGCTCCTGTCTAAAAACGGCTTCAGCATTGAAGCAATGCTTAAATAGGGTCCGCTGGCGGTTAAAAGATTGTGGATGTCGGGAATATAAAAACAAATATTGCCCGCGGCAAAAAACTCTTTAATCATCCTATTTATTCTGTCCTGCAATTCGCCGGAGACATCGGCGCCGGCAACTAATTCTCCCAATGATATTTTCACCAGTCTTTTATCAAAAAGCTTGGACGGGACCCGGTCGTGAACTATATCAAAAGCTAAATGCTCTATTATGGTTTCTTTGCCAATCCCTTCGGGCCCGACAAATATAACATTGTTTTTTATGGAGCGGGATAAAATATCAACCATTCTGTCATATTCTTTTTCGTGGCCGACCAAAAGGCCGGCTTGGCCATGTCGGGCAATATCCGTTAAGTCTTTGCTGAATTGATCTAAAAAAGGCGTTGGTCTTGAAGTCCAGGCGCGATTCATTATGCGATGTTTTATTTTTTTCGGCTTGCGGGCAAAGCCGCCAATGGTGGTTGGCGCTCCCGCAAAATGCCTGAATTTATTGGAAATATCGGCCAATATCAGGGAGTTTTTAAAATCTTCTTTCTGCAGATTAAAATGGGAAAATATTTTTTGAATTTCAGAATCATTAACGCCGAACAATCCAAGAAACAGCTGTGGCAAACTCACGGATTGATATCCTCCGCAGGCCGATTCCTTAAAGCTATTCAAGCAAAAATTTTCCGCTTCATTGATAATATTTAATCTTGATTCAACTCCGGAATTTTTTTGTTTTTCCATATTCATTTTAATTTCTTTCTGAAAATCTTTGGCATTAATATCAAGACGAAGCAGAGATCCTTCAATAATATTGGTTTTCACCAACGACATCAAAAGCTTTAAATAAAAATCGGAGCGATTGTCGGAAGAAGAAAAGATCTGAATAATGTAATTTTTTGCCTTGGGAGAAAAATAATCGGCGGCGTTTATTTTTTTCAGCTCTTTTCCAGACATTTTTTTAGAAAACAAAGAGGGTATTATTTTTTCCGAACGAAACGCGAATCTAATCCTGTCGGCCAAAAATAAAACCAGAATTATGCCGGCGAAAAAAAGCGGCGAAGATCTGTCCAAAAGGAGAATCAAGGCCGAAAGGGACAAAAAAACGTAAAAAAGCCAGACAACCAAAGACGCGGCGTATCTTTCGACGATATTCATTTTTAAGCGGGGATCAAAATAATGCACCAGAAAATAGAAAATAGAAAATAGAAAATAGAAGAATTTTCTCCTAAACCTTGTTTTCTAAATTCTGTATTCTAAAAATTCAGCAGTTTCCAAAAAAGATAAGGCAAAACAGCGGCCCAAGCAATAAAAATCGCCGCGGCTATGGCGATAATGAAAATATAAACAACGGAGCCGATGATTATTCTTCCGCTGCGGAAAATAAATCCCAAAACATAACCGATAAAAGTATAGTCTTGATAAAGCGGGTGGAAAAGAAAATGAAAATTTATGCGCACCGCGAAAACCCTATCTATTTTAGCCAATAAACCTATCACAAGTTCGGCATAAGCCAAAAAAGCGTCAAAAAACCAATGCCTTAAAAACAAAAAAATCCGGTAGAAAAATCTATCAATAAGATAAACCAAAGAAATTTGAGATAGGCGGGAAAAAATATTCATTACAATTATTTTACCACAAAATCAACCGGCATTAAGCGTTTACAAATTCATAAATTTATGTTATTTTAATTAAAAATAGTCTTTAAAAATATTAAATTGGAAAAAAAATGACTAATGAATATCCGATAAGAAAAGCAACTCTGCATCTTTTAATTGACAAAAGATTCATGGAATTTAAAAAACTAAATCCGATTGGTTATATTGAAGAATCTGTCCGGAGAATTTCAAAAACCTGGGAAATCCAATTTAACATCGCCTTTTTTATCAAAGAAATGGAAATGTGGAATTTAAATAACCCGCGCAATTATGATTTTTGGGACGTAGATGAATTGACCGATATTTTTAAAAAACAAGAACGGCGAGCAGATATTCTGGTTGGAATTTCTTTTTTCCCCGCGCATAAATGGACGTTAAACGCCTTAGAGCGTTGGCAGGGGTGCGTAATTGATTTTTATTCTCCGCACAACGCCAATGACCACGATCAAAGAATTTTAATCGCGCCCATTCAAGACGACAATAGCCGCTTGCTTTCCCCGGCTGTCTTAAAAAACAAATTTTCACACATTATTTCTCATGAGTTGGGCCACGTATTCGGCGCTTGCGATATCCGGTCCGATAGATGGGGAAGCGACGCCAAATTTAACGACATAAAATGCATTATGTCTTATCAATACGTTTATTCTACGATGCGTTTTAACAAATATAATGCCGAAAAAATCATGAAAAACAGGCGCCGCATTTTTAAATCATAAAATACCAAACCGCTAATTTAAAAAGTTTTATTATAAAAATAAATGCGCAAAATTCCATCATAAAAACAATAACATAAAAAGGGGGTGAGTTTAATGATTGACGGCGCAATTGGGCAAACTTTGGCGCAAATGCATTTCGTGCCAAAAATTCTATTGATTATGCTTTTGGCGCTCATCGCTACCGACTACTTAATGCGCCATAAAATAATAGAAAAAATCATTGCCGATAATTTTTTTATTGAAACAGAAAAAGCGTGGGCATCTCGCTTCAAGTTGCCGGCGAAAATTCTCAATTTTTTTCCGATATGGCTATTATTAAAATTGCTGATAAAAATAATAAAATTGCCGCTGAAAATCATCAAATTGCCGGAAGAAATCACTCCGATATATTTTGCCAGCTTCGGATCCACTATCGCAGCCAATATAAATGTCGCCAAGCTGTATGAACAAAAAATATTGAACTACCACCAAGTCTTTATCGCCGCTATCTTAAACAGCACGCCGGCTTATTGGAGAATGCTTTTTGCTTACCATATACCCGTTTTAATACCAATAGTTGGTTGGAAAATTGGCGGAATGTATTTGGTTTGCTATATGATGGCGGCATTCGCCAAAATTTTATACTGCTCCGCAGCCAGTCGCTTCAAAATAAAAAATGGCGCCGCGCCGAAAGAAATCGATGCCGCAACAAAATCAAAGCGAAATAAAAAATGTTTCATAAGAAAAAAAATTACAGACGTTTTGCATTTCATAAAAATACCGGAGGCTGTTATTTCTCCGATTGTCTTCTTTATTAATATAGCCTTTTGGTTTGTGCTTATAACTTTTACCGTATTATTTTTAGTAAATGCCGGCTATTTTAATGACATTTCCCGCTTTGCCGCCCCGCTTCTTGATTTAGCCCAGTTGCCGGAAAAATTATCCATTCCTCTTTTAACCTTTATAAGCGGGCATATGGTGGCCGGCGCAGGCATAATCGGCGCTCTGGTAAAAACCGGGGCCGTAACCGAAATGCAGGCTTTAGCTTGCTTGGTTTTAGGAGCGATAATAGGACTTCCGGTATTCGTTTTAAGACAGATTCTTCCCAACTACACGGCTATTTTTGGATGGGAACTTGGAGGAAAAATCGCCCTAAGAGCCTTCTTGATTGCTTTTGCAGCAAGAATTATAACTTTTCTTTTTTTAATAAAATTTTTAATTTAAAAAGCTCTTTGCCAAATCAAGCAAAGAGTTTTTTATTAAAAGCAGCAAAAAATTCTTTATGAAATTTTATTCTTTTTCTGTTTTTCATAATAATTTTCAATTGCCTTTTTTACGCCCTGTTCGGACAAAACCGAACAATGCATCTTTATTTTCGGCAGCCCGCCCAGAGCTTCGGCAACGGCTTTATTGCTCAATTCTAAAGCTTTTTTTAAAGTCTTCCCTTTGATTAATTCCGTCGCCATAGAAGAAGTGGCAATCGCGGCTCCGCATCCCAAAGTCTGCGCCTTTACGTCTTTTACAACCTCTTTCCCTTTTTTATTTTTTCCTACTTTTATGTAAATTTTCATTACGTCTCCGCAAACCGGATTGCCTACGACGCCGATTCCCACATCCAAGCCGTCTTTAATTGCGCCCATATTTTTCGGGTTTTTGAAATATTTTAAAACTTTTTTTGAATAAAGCTGTTCCATCCAAATTTTTGCCGCTCAATAACATTGCGCGCGATTCGCCTTGCGGCTTTTTTTATGAAGACAATGTCATTTATTTAAGACTTCTAACGGGGCAAGTGGCGACATTTTTCGCAAATCTTTTACTATTTCCGGAAGAATTTTTATTACATAGTCAATTTCTTTTTCAGTCGTATATTTTCCCAGCGACAATCTTAAAGAACCATGCGCCACTTCGGCCGGATAACCCATAGCTAAAAGCACATGAGATGGTTCCAGTTGGTCCGAGGCGCAGGCAGAACCGGAAGTGGCGGCAATGCCTTTTTCGTTTAGTTTAAGCAAAATCGCTTCGCCCTCCGCATCTCGGAAAACAAAACTGGCAATATGAGCCAGGCGATTTTTCGCCGGACCAGTCAATTCAACCGCCGGGATATTTTTTAAAATTCCTTTTATCAATTTGTCCCGCAAAGCGGACAAACGCTTGATCTCTTTTGCCATATCGGCCCTTGCCAATTCCAAAGCCTTCGCCATTCCGACAATCGAAGCCGTATTTTCCGTGCCGCCGCGCAATTTATTTTCCTGCCCGCCGCCGTCTTGCTGGGCAACAATTTTTGTTCCCCTTTTCGCGTACAAAAGCCCCGCGCCCTTGGGCGCGTAAAATTTATGGCCGGTTAAAGACAATAAATCAACGCCCAATTTTTTGGTATCCAAAGAAAGCTGCTGAACCGCCTGCACCGCGTCGGTATGGACAAAAACATCGGGATTTTTCTTTTTAATGATTTTTACTATTTCCTGCATCGGCTCAATAGCGCCAACTTCGTTATTGGCATACATTATAGAAACCAAAGCGGTGTTTTTGTTAAGCAACTCTTCAAGATGTTTCAAATCCATTATCCCGAATTTATTAACTTTTAATTTTTTCAAAATCCAGCCGTTTTCTTCCAAATGTTCCGCCGGCTCCAAGACCGAATGATGTTCTATGGAAGAAATTATAATTTCACCGAGCTTATTATAATTGCGAAAATACGCCTCGGCAACTCCTTTCAAAGCAAGATTATTGGATTCCGTGGCGCAGCTGGTAAAAATTATTTCATCCGGCGCGGCGTTTAAAATTTTGGCTATTTTAATGCGGGCTTTGCCCAAAGCAGTTTGCGTTTCTTGCCCAAAAGCATGATAAATAGAAGAGGGGTTGCCGTATTTTTTTCCAAAAAAAGGCCGCATCTCTTTTAAAGCTATGGGGTGCGTTGGAGTTGAAGCGGCATAGTCTAAATAGATTTTTTTCATATACCAATATTTTATAACGATAAAAAACCGCCGTCAAAAATTTATACTATTGACAATTATATATAAAAATATTATAATAATACTAATTTTAAAAATTTAATCTACTCAAAAAGAAAGTTTCGCGCCATCCAGTCAATCGTTTTTTTATCATCATGGCGGCAATTGTGTTTTGCGCCATGCGCCATAATTAAGATTTTTCAAAAAAGGAGGATTAAAGTGAGAAAAGTAAAAATATTCCTGAAAAAGATATTTTTGTATTTTAAAAATCCATCGACTATCGTCCCAACTCTTTCTGATGGGCTAAATGGTATTAGAAATGGCGAGGTTTCAATTAATAATTTTGATAATTATCTTGAAAAATTCGCTAAAGCAGGCGCAGACAGCCAAAAAAGAATAAAAAATTATAACTACTCCCTACAATGCGAATTTCAAGGAAGAGGAACGGGATGTTCCCAAAAATTCCCGCCGATTTATTACGACGCTCATTATAATTTAATTCTTACGGCGCTTAATAAAAAATTCCCGATTGCCAACATCGGATTTGAAACCGATGGCAAAACCGCTATTTCTGTGATTCAAATACAAGGCGTGCCGGGAAGAAAATCCCACCTAGAGCCATTGCGATGGGAAAAAATGCTCTTAACTATTGCCTGCGACTGGGCAAAAACGCGCGGAGTTAAAAAGATAGAGGTAATTCCTTCATCTAAAAATGAATGGAAAAATGAGCCGTGCGCAAAAAGACTTTATCTCAAGTATGACGTCACGGCTAAAAGATGCGGATTTAAACTTAATCAACAGACAAACAAATATGTAAAATTTTTAAATTAAAAAAGCCGAACCAAAAGTTCGGCTTTTTCGCAACAACAATATAAAAACAAAAATTAGAAATCTTAAATATCCAAATTATTCACCTCTTTGGCATACGCTTGGATAAACCTTTTCCTTGGAGAAACTTCTTCGCCCATTAAAATATTAAATAATTTATCCGCTTCTTCGGCGTCTTTTACAGCTACTTGTTTCAAAATTCTCCTTTGAGGATCCATCGTGGTTTCCCATAATTGTTCCGGGTTCATTTCTCCCAATCCCTTGTATCGGTTGATGGTTATTCCTTTTGCTCCGTTCTCTTGCGCGTCTTTCTGTTCCAGCTTAATTTCTTTTTTCTTTTCGGTTTTAACGGCCGCGGCTTTCAAGGCGCCAAATTCTTTAACTATTTTAACTTTTTCCTCATCGCTGTAAGCATAGCGGATTTCTTTTCCTTTTTGTATCCTGTAAAGCGGCGGGTTGGCGATATAAAGATAACCCTTTTCAATAACCTGCGGGAAATATCGGAAAAATAAAGTTAAAAGCAATGTTTTAATATGCGCGCCGTCCACATCCGCGTCGGTTGTCAAAATAACTTTATGATAACGGATTTTTTCTATATTGAATTCTTCTGCTATGGCAGTGCCCAAAGCGATTATCAATGCTTTGACTTCCTTGTTTTCCAGCATTTTATCCAAGCGCGCTTTTTCCACGTTTAAAATTTTCCCCCGCAAAGGCAAAATAGCCTGAAATCTCCTGTCTCTGCCCTGTTTTCCACTTCCGCCCGCGGAATCTCCTTCCACTATAAACAACTCCGATTCTTCCGGCTTTTTAGAAGAACAATCCGCCAACTTTCCCGGTAAAGCCAAACCGTCAAGCAAACCTTTCCGCAAAACGGTTTCTTTGGCTGCCCGCGCCGCTTTTCTCGCTTTCATCGCCAAAAGGCATTTTTCTATTATTTTCCTGGCGTCCTGAGGATTTTTTTCTAAAAATTCCGCAAAGCTTGAAGCCATGACTGATTCAACAGCTGTCCTGGCTTCGGGATTGCCGAGTTTGGCCTTGGTCTGTCCTTCAAACTGCGGCTCTTTTATCTTTATGGAAATAATGGCGGTCAGTCCCTCCCGCACGTCGTCGCCGGAAAGATTGTCATCGCCCTCTTTTAAATATCCCTGCTTCCAGGCATAGTCATTCAAAGTTCTGGTTAAACTGCTCCTGAATCCGGTAATATGCATTCCGCCTTCATGGGTATGAATTGTGTTGGCAAAACTGAATTCTTTAGATTGAATATCTTCGGTATAAATCAAGGCTATTTCCACCCTAATGCCTTCCTGATCCTTGGAAACAATAAACTGGTCGCAGATTTTCGGCTCGTCGTCAATGAGATATTTCAAAAAAGAACTGATGCCGCCGTCAAAATAAAATCCGTGGCTTTTTGCGATTGAATCCCTTTTGTCAATGATTTTTATTTTTACCTTGCCGGTCAAATACGCCTGCTCTCTCAAATGGTCTATTATTTTTTTAAAATCAAATTTAATTTCTCCTCCTTTTTGCGAAAAAATTTCCGGGTCCGGCTGAAAAGTAACGGTTGTGCCGGCTTCCTTACAGCTGCCGATTTTTTTAACTTTATACTGCGGCTTTCCTTTGGCGTATTCCTGAACATACTGGCTTCCGTCGCGGCAAACTTCGGTCTTCATCCATTTTGACAAGGCGTTTACAACAGAAACGCCAACGCCGTGCAAACCGCCGGCAACCTTATAGGACTCTCCTCCGAATTTTCCGCCTGCGTGCAAAGTGCACATCACGGTTTCTAAGGCGGATTTTTTGGTTTGCGGATGGATATCAACCGGAATTCCCCGGCCGTTATCGCTGATTCTCACCTTGCTTTCCGGCAAAAGTTCCACCGCCATCGTATCGCCATATCCGGCCATAAACTCGTCGCGGCAATTGTCCGCCACTTCCCAAATTAAATGATGCAAACCTTCGGAACCAGTGGAACCAATATACATTCCCGGCCTTTTGCGCACCGGCTCCAAACCTTCCAAAACATAAATATCTTTGGCTTCATAAGAAGCTTGTTTTTGCGGCTCAACTGATCTCTCTTGTCCCCTGTCCCTTGTCTCTTGTCTCTTGTCTCTTGTTCCCTGTCCCTGGTCTCTTGTCTCTTGTTCCTTGTTCCTTGTTCCTTGTTCCTTGCCTTCCAACTCTTTCTTCAAAGCCGCTATTCTCTTTTTAGCTTCTTCAATTTTTTCTTTTTTATCTTTTTTTCCCACCAA
>CAYTHZ010000023.1:0-11890 GCA_964437745.1 uncultured Candidatus Saccharibacteria bacterium | reverse complement strand
CAGATAGTATTTGGAAAATACAGCTGATTTTTACGAACAAGCCGCAGCCAAAATTTACGAAAATTAGCCAAAATGTTATTTTACAAGAGGTCTTATAGGCTACGGGCTTACGGACTACGGTTTTAAGTAAATTATTGCTGTAGTCCGCTTGCTGTAGTCTATTTGCTGAATTTAGAACCATTTAATAATTCTTTTAAGACTTTGGTTTAATTTATTGTCGGGGATTTTTATGAAATTTAAAGCATAAGTTGCGATGTTTTGCAGATTTGGGCTCAAAGTTTTATCATTTAAAATTTTATCAAAAGAAAAGTCGTTGATGATTAATTGCTTGTGATTGATTTTGGTATTTAGCCATTTGTAGTTTTGCAGAGCTTCTTTAATTTGCGGATAGGGGCTGCCAAGCAGGATAAACTCCCGCGGAGCGTTTAAACACTCTTGGGGTAAACATCTTTGAGACATAAGGTTTTTAACTGACAATTCCACGCCCGATAAAAAAAAATGGTAAGACTGCGCGAGTGTTTTGTCTATTTTTTCAAGCATTTGTTTGGAAAGATTTTTTTCTCGATATTGTTTGTCTATAGATGTCAAGGTTTCGGATTTGGGCGGCGCGCCGAATAAATTGGCAATTTCTTTTCTAATTGAATCGGCGCCCCAGGAAAAATCTAAAACATCGTTAAAAATATAAGGACGCGATATTCCGACTTCGGTCTTGTTGTCGGATATATTTATAAACAAAGCTTCTTTCTTAAGGCAGTGAAACAAATTTAAAGAAAGGGCGGCGTTTTTTTCTATCCAGAGAATTTTTCCGGAATCAATTTTGAATTTTTTTATAGTTTCGTTGAAAAAATTAATAATTGATTCGTTTGTAAAAGTATTTAATATTACAAATCCAAAAGTCCTGCCTTTGAATCCCAACGGATTGTATATTAAGGAATCGTTTACCAAAGATTTGATGATTAAGGCGTTGGCGATCTTAAGGCTTAGTTCTTTGGTTTTCAATTTAAAGCTTATATTTTGCCGGTTATTTTCAAAAATGCGGCGCTCCAACTTGTATATGGCGTTTTGGATTTCGGCGTCGTCAATCGTTTTTTCAAAATTATCCCTTATTAAAGACAGGCGGCTGACAATTGTTTTGGCTTGGGAATTTTCAAATCCCGCAAAAATTAATTCGGGAGCGAGTTTTTTGCGATGAGAAAATTTTTTTAAAAAATTTTCCAAGCCAAAATATCCGGGCGAAATATTTTCAAAATATGTTTCCAGCAATTTGGGGGCGGCTTCTTTGTCGCCGGCAGACATTATTGTCGCTTCAAAAAAATCGGGAGCGATATTGGCCACCCAATATATTTTATAACGATTTTGATTATTAAACAAATGGAATTTCATCGCTTGGCGTATCGTTATGTTAAATACTAAATACTAAAATAAAATCAAAATTAACGGAGTTTATAAAATATTTTATTATTGTTTCTTAAGTCAATGTATAGAAGTTTGTCGCGATTATCTTTGATTTCGTTGGATAATAAAGCGAAAAGGTTGTTGATTTGCTCTTCGGGGTTGTTTTTCAGGTTGAATAAAATTTTGAATGATTCGGCAACGCCGATTATTTCTTCGGTTTCGTAATTATTGATTTCAAATTGAGATATGGCAAGATCTTTTTTTTGAGAGGCTAAAAATATTTTTTGCGAGAAATTAATAATTTGGAAATCAATGAAGTCGCCGATATCCGCGCGTTTGCCGGTTGAGTCTTTTATTTTAATAAAATACGGCGATTCTATAAAAGACGATTTTTTAAATAGAAAACCTTCCGGGTCTGAATAAAAACATTGCCATTGCCAGCCTGTTTTTTGTTCTGCTTTTTCGGAAATAGTTTCTGGGCTGTCGGCCGCTGGCGGTTGGCCGCCAAGCGGAGCGGGAAAGCACCAGCTCAGGATTTCTTTCCGCGCTTCAAACCGGACAAGAACGGTTCTTTTAAGGAATTTTTTTTTAATGTAAAAATTTTTGATATCCGGAGTTTGCAGGCGTGAAATCCAAGAAGGTTTGATTAAAAGGATATTGTCCGAAGGAATTAGGCCGAAAAACAGGCGTTGGTTTTTTATTGCTTCGGCGATGTCTTCCGGCTGCAATGACGATTCTTCAACCTCTATGGTTTTTATTTTCAAAAGCGGCGAAAAAAACAGGCCGTATATTATCAAAACCGCCGCCATTAATATCAAGAATGTCAATATCCAAAAATTAACCTTTTTATTTTTGGCGGAAAAAAACATTAATGAAAAGCCAGAGCGGCAATTATCAGATGCGCGACTGCCGTTATTTTAGATTAGAATTCACAATGGCGCAAAAAGTTGCATTATAATGCGACTTGTATTAATATTTTAACATATGTCAGGTTAAAAAAACAGCGATGGCTAAAAAAAATTCCAATACAATAAAACATTTATCAGGGTTATTGGATTTGTCTTCTTTAGAAATGAGAGAAATAATTTCTTTGGCTAAAAAAATTAAAGCCAGTCCTTTAAAATACAGAAAATATTTTGGCGGCAAGACTTTGGCGATGCTTTTCCAGAAAACTTCAACGCGGACAAGAGTTTCTTTTGAAGCGGCGGCTACTCAGCTTGGCGGCCACGCCCAATACTTGGATTGGCGGACTACAAATTTTACTTTGGGCGACTTGAAAGATGAAATTAAATGTCTTGCGAGGTATGTTGATGTGATTATGGCGCGGGTATATAAACACGAAGATGTTTTGGCGATGGCTGGCGCTTCGTCGGTTCCGGTTATAAACGGACTTTCGGATTTGGAACATCCTTGCCAAATATTGGGCGATATTTTAACCATAGAAGAAAAAATGGGAAAGAAAAAAAATTTTTCGGTTGCTTATTTGGGAGACGGAAATAATGTTTGCAATTCTTTGATTATTGGATGCGCTAAATTAAGCATACCGATAAAAGTCGCAACACCCAAAGGTTATGAGCCGAAAGGTTTTGCCGTGAAAATTGGATATGACAATAAAAAGTTTTTATTGTATAATGACCCTGGCAAAGCTGTTTTGGGAGCTAATTTTGTTTATACCGACACTTGGGTTTCAATGGGAGAAGAGGCGGAAAAAGAAGAGCGTTTGAAAATATTCTCGCCTTATCAGGTAAATGGCGGATTGATGAAAAAGGCGGAAAAAGGAGCTTGGTTTATGCACTGCCTTCCGGCGCATCGGGGGCTGGAAGTAACGGATGAGGTATTGGATTCGCCGGCTTCCATTGTTTATGACCAGGCGGAAAATCGCCTCCATATACAAAAAGCCATAATGGTATGGCTATTGAATCTCGTTAGAGATTAAATCTTTGTTGATATTTATCGGGTTTATTAAAATAAAGAAGTTATTAAGGAAAATTAAATTATTATTAATAGTTACGGAAATTCTTTTAAGATAAAATATTAAGATAAACATTAAAAACAATTTAAACTTAAATAATTATTATTTTAAAAATAAAAGCATTTCCTATCTCTAACGGTATGAAAATAATCATTTATTCCACTCCGCGTTGCGTATATTGCAAAAAAGCGAAAGAATTTTTAGATTCAAAACAAGTCGTTTATGAATATTATAATGTCGCCGAAGATAAAAAAGCCTTGGACGAAATGGTCCGAAAGAGCGGACAAATGGGCGTGCCGGTTATTGATATTGATGGAAATATTATAATTGGATTCAATCAGGCGGAGATAGAAAAGCTTTTAAAGCCTTAATCCTTTTAGTGGTACTTGGTTTTATATTAGTGGTAAGTTGGTGTTTTGCTAAAACTGGATACATAAAAAGACACGAATATTAAACGAATGGCCACGAATGTCAAATGTACGACTTAATCATAGTGGGCGGGGGGCCGGCGGCAACTGCCGCGGCGGTTTACGCCCGAAGGAAATTATTCAATGTGTTGCTTTTAGCCAAAGATTTAAACGGCGCTTTTTTTGTTTCTAACGAAATCAGGAATTTTATCGGCATGCCGCTTATAACCGGGGAAGGCTTGGCAAAGATGTTTAAAAATCATCTTAAAAGCTATGAAGGCCCCGGCTTGAAAGTTTTAACAGGTAAAAATATAGAAAAAATTTCCAAAATAGAAAGCGGTTTTGAAATTCAGACGGAATCCGCCGAATCTTATAAATCTAAATTCGTTTTAATCGCCTCCGGCCGTTCTGAAAAGAAATTGAATGTTTCGGGAGCCGATGAATTTGAGGGAAGAGGAATTTTTTATTGCGTTGAATGCGACGCGCCTTTAATGGCGGATAAAAAAGTTGCGGTTGTCGGCAGCGGCAATTTAGGATTATTGGCCGCCAAATCGCTTTTGCCTTATGCGGAAAAAATTTATGTTTTGGAAAAAAACGCAAAAATAAAAGGCGAAGCGTTTATAAAAGAGGAGCTGGAGCAAAGCGGAAAAGTATTGTTTATAACCAATGCGAATGTTTTAAAATTAGACAGCAAGGAACTGGTGATTGCCGGGAAAAAATTCCTGCAGGAATTGGTTTATAAAGATTCAAACGATAAAAAAGAGAAGGTTATTGAAGTAGACGGAGTGTTTGTGAAAATCGGCAGTTCGGCAAACTCGGCTATGGTTAAAGATTTAGTGAAATTAAATGAACGAGGCGATATTGCGGTAGATCCCCGTAGCGGCAAAACATCCGTATCCGGAATTTGGGCTGCTGGCGATGTTGCGGATTGTCCTTACAAGCAGATAAATATTGCCATTGGCGACGCCATAAAAGCGGTGATGAATATGGGAGAAGAGATAAAATAGGGAGCAAAAAATTTTAATTTCTCAAGATTTCAATTAACAAATTTTTAAAAATTGGGTTATTTGATTTGAAGTTTTTAAATAATTATTTTTGATGGCATTTAGGCTTAAGAATAGCGATGTTTTGTTTCATTTTAAAAATTGCAAATTTGGCCTAAAATTAAAAATCGTCTCCGCTTTCTTTGCGCATCATTTTAGCGGACGCAAAAAATAGACACTTTTCTTGTAGCGTAGATATTATATATCGCATTGGGGCGGTTTTTCTTAGTTTAATTTTTTCGCTTCCAGATTTATTAAAGGAGAGTATCTAACTCTTATCGAGAAACATTAATCAAGTCGCTTTCGGCTGAATTATTGTTTTCATTAGTTTCTTTTATTTTATTGCTGGGATCTGCTGTTGCTTTGATTGCATAACTGGCGTGAATAGGGACGCCACTAAAGCATGCATCTGTAATAGTTTTTTTAACTGTGGCGCCGGCTGCCATGCTTTCCATTTGCAATGTTCCGGAAAAACCACTGCTGCATACCATATGTTTGTTGTTGATTTCAAATTTCACCTCAAAGGGCGGGGACAGAGAGGTTCCTTTATTTGCCAACGTTATTTCCATTGAAAATTTTTGCTGGTTATCTATTCCTCTATAAGATGTCGTTAATTTTTCTACGGCTATATCAATAGTGTTTCCTCCTGTTTGGCATCCTGTTTCTGGGCAAATTTTGATTTTAGCGCTGATGGAAAAATTTCCTTTTGAGGTTCCTATGGTTATTTTTTCGTCATAATCGCCGGGTTTTATCTTATAGCTTTGGTTAGAGAAAGAAGCGTCGGAGATATAACCTAAAACTTTGAATTCGCATGATTCGTTTTTGTTGAGATTCTTAGAGGCGCATCCCGAAGGAGAAACGACTATAGGAAATTTTATTTGTCCTCCATTATCAAATTTGAATGATTGTATTTCTATTGACGATGTTGATATATTTTTAAGGTTGCCAATTTTTGTTATGGGAGACGCCCCATTTTTTATTTGCTGAGCTCCGAAGTCAATCTGATTGGGCAAAACAACTATTCCTACTCCATTGCCGCCATTATTATTATTATCTTTTCGCAGTCCTAAAGGCAATAATTCCCCGAATTCTAAGATATCGGGATTAATAGTGTTTAAAATAATCACGGTAAGGCCCAAAAGAGCCAATCCTAAAAGAGCCATATAAATTCTGTCTTTGGCATCTTCCTGCTTGGAAGGATTGCCTACCGCAAACATATAAAGAAGGCCGGATACAATAATCACGCCCATTGCCAAAATTCCGGCCACAGCCAATCCTAATTTAAAAATACCGGCTATATATTCCTGCGGAGTTCCGCCGCAGGGAACAAGCGGGAGTTTCACTATACAGTCTTGGGCAAAAGCGAAATTGGTATAAAATAGAAAGCAGAAAATAGAAAGTAGAATTATAAAGAAAAAATATTTAGAGAGGTGCATAAAATTAAAGTTCAAAAATCAAAACCATAATTCCTATTTAATTTTTATCAGTTTTTGGAAATATGCTCTTAAAAATTTTTAGAAATTGATTGTTTTTTATTTTAAAATTTGAATTTATATTTTTTTATTACGTTGACCCCCGTTTTCTAACAACTTTTGACTAAATTATAGAGTGAGTAAATCTTCGGGGGCGGACGAGTCGAGAGTCGGTTGTTTAATGGTTGTTAATATATTTTCGTCTGTTTTTTATCTTTTCTTCGGGCTTATCATTGTTTTCAAAAATTGAATGGCGATTTTTTTAAATTGTTTTATTTATTTGTCAAACAGGTTGGGATAAATAGCGTTTTTTTACAGATGTCAGTTTTGAATTTGAGGCTTTTTAGATATTTCCGAGCCAGCAGAGTCTTTGGTTGGTCGGATAATATTCTTTATATTTATATGCCGTTATTTTATCAAGCAATAGCTCTTAAATCAACTCTATGGTAGTTGTCCAACTTTTAGAAGTCAATCCGTGTTTCGTTGAAAATTTTTTCCAATTGACTTAAATCGTTTTTACTGAATTTTTTTAAAACAAATTCTCCGGCCTTAATCCTTGTCCCTTGTCCCTTGTCCCTTGTCCCTTGTCTCTTGTCTCTAACATGTCTTTTGTCTCTAACGCCGATTTTTAATTGCCAAAAACTTTTTGTTTTTAAATAATTAATAATAGATTCAACGCCTTTGTGCCCGCCGGAGCCGGAATTGAATTTTAATTTATAATTGCCGAAAATAATGTCGGAATCATCGCGGACTACCAGTAATTCTTCGGGTTTGATTTTGAAATATTTTACCGCTTCTTTCACGGCTCTTCCCGAATCGTTCATAAAAGTTAAAAGTTTTAGGAAAATTAAATTATTAATTTTAATATATTCAAATTTTTTGGAATTTGGAATTTGGAATTTGCTTGCCCCGCAGGTCCCGCTTTGACGGGATCCTTCGGGGGAATTTTCCGAAATTTTATTTTGAATAAATAAAATTCCGGCATTGTGCCTGGTTTTTTCATATTCTTTCCCGGGATTTCCGAGGCCGATAATTAATTTAACTTTTTTTGACTCGTTTGCTGTATTCATATATTTATTATATAATGACAATAATGATAAGTCTATAAAGTTGATAAAGTAGAAGGTTTATAAAGTCCATTAAGTCTTAAAAACTTCTTAAAAACTTAAGGATTTTTTAAGGAATTTTATATGTCAAAAAAACAATTTTTAATTACGTTTATTTTTTCCGTGATTTTGGCAACAACAGCTGGTTTTTTAATGGTTTACGGTTTTTCCGGTCCGCCGGCCGGTATTCCGCCCTCGGGCAGCGGTTTGATTTTTGCCACCAGCTCTAGGGTCGGCATTGGGACAACAACACCGAGCGCTAGATTGGCGGTAACCGGGCTGGCGGGAAACAACCCCATAGTTAATTTCGCTTCTTCCACAAACGCAAGCTTATTTTTTATTGCGCCCAGCGGCAATGTCGGGGTGGGGACTACGATTCCCGCACGCCGATTGACCGTTGCTTCTTCATCTGATATCAGCATTGACGCCACTGGCGGCAGAATAACAAATGTGGGACCGCCTTCTGCGTTAACCGACGCGGCGACTATGGCGTATGTGGACGCGCAAAGCGGCAGCTGCGAAACTGAGACCTCAGCGTCGAAATAGGGAGTCGGCGGTTCGCTTGGCGAACAATGAGGCATGTCCGAGTGTGAGCGGCTTAACGCTACGGGGTGTGTTATGGTGGTGCACGGACTCTTGTCCTGTGATTATTGCTGGGAATTGTGATTACAATGCTGTTAATCCCCGGGTTTGTCTTTGTTTCTATAGCGATAAATAATTAATGTTTTTTGGTGTAGTATCTATGTTTACAGTCTTCCCTTGCCCAAGGGTCAACCCTTGCGACTATTAATTCATTATTTAGTATATTGTATTTAGTACTTATTATTATTGAGTTAACGAGTTAAGCAAGTTGATAAGTTTATAAGCTAACGGGTTGGCGGGTTATGAAAATTAGAAAAATTGGAAATTAAAAACCTGGAAATTGTTTGGAAATTCCAAAAATTCGAAAATTGGAAATTAAAAAAATTGACTTTTGATTTTCGGGTGTGGTATATTTAGACATATGGCTAATACTACAACAAAAGATAAAATTTCTATTCCCAAAGCAGAATATTATCGTTTAAAAAAACTTGACGAACGTTTCAGGAATTTTTGGTTATATTTAGAAAACCTAATAGACGTTCGCGAAGCCCGAAAAGAAGTAAAACAAAAAAAAATAATTTCCCAAGAGAAATTATTTAAACAGCTTGGCTTTTAATGAAAATCTTCTACACTTATAAAGCCGCTAAACAATTAAAAGACTTACCTCGCCTAATTCAAAAACGCATCATAGAGAAGATGCGTTTTTATGTAAAGCAAGATAATCCGTTAAAATTTGCCGAGCATCTTACAAATTGCAAAGAAGGCGAGTTTCGTTTTCGCATTGGAGATTACAGAATAATTTTTGATGTTGAGAAAAATACAATTTATGTTTTGAAAATAAGGAAACGAGATAAGGCTTATGATTGAACCTGTTAATAGTTTTTAATCTATATTTAAAATTCGGCATGAAAATTGGAAATTAAATTTAAAATATAGTTTAAAATCAACCCGTTAACTTATTTTGTTTGGATTGCGGTGGATTTGGGTTAATAAGTATGTTATAATTAATGTATGTACAATTGGGCTACAGACACAAAGGAATTAAAAAAAATAAAGAGCAATATGCCATTTGGAAAATTGAGCAAATGGTAAATTTTGGTTTGAACGGAGAAAAAATAAAACAAGAAGAATTGTTAAAATACTGGTTAAAATTAAATATTGATCCGGCTCGGAGAAGGTTTTTAGAAATTATTTTGGAACGCGAGCCCGCAATAGATGAAAATTGAAATTTTAAGTCAAAATCAAATCGCGGTTTTGCTGAAAATAAAAGACAGCGATTTTTTAACTAATAATTTTTATTTAACCGGCGGCACCGCGTTGGCCGCTTTTTATTTACAACATCGTTATTCAGAGGACCTTGATTTTTTTCGGAGAATGAATTTGATATTTTAAACCTGAACATTTTTTTAAGGGAATTAAAAAAAATATCGGCATCCAAAAAATTGAGGTGATTTATTGCGATATTGACATCCACGATATTTATAAATAATCTTTTCTACTTACTACTTGCTAAATGCTTATGAGTTATCGTTTCTTGAAACAACTTGTTTATATTTTTATTTACTGCGCCATTTTTTTTCTTTTGGGCTGGGGCGGATATAAATTGTTCTATGTTGAGCCGACTTGTTTTGACGGAAAGCAAAATCAAAACGAGGCGGGAATTGATTGCGGCGGGCCGTGTTTTCCCTGCGCGATTACCGGAGTGGCCGACCCCGAAGTTTTGTGGAAAAAAATTCTGCCTGCGACCGCCAAAGCCGGCAATTTAATAATCGCGATTAAAAATACCACCGGAAAATACGGCGCGGACAACATTGAATACGCGATAAGGCTTGTGGGCGCGGACGGAAGGTCTCTGAAGGAATTTTCCGGGAAAAGTTTTATTTTGCCGTCGCAAATAAAATACATAGTTATTCCCAATATTGACATATTGGCTCGCGACGTTTTAGATATTCAATTTTCTATAAGCAAGATTTCCTGGAAAACTATCAATGTTGATAATTCTTTATTGGGGCACAGGATGGTTTCCGGCCGTTTTTCCGCCGGGGCGGATTTAGGTTATATAACCATAGGCGGACATGTTATAAATAGGACCGCGATAATTCTTGATAATATTTCGGTTTACGCCGTTGTTTACAACAAAAATAATCCACCCGAGCCGGTGGCTGTCGGATCCACCAATGTTTATACGGTTTTGCCAAACGAAGAAAGATTTTTTCAGATAAATATCCCGGGGCCGATTTTCGGCGTCAAAAAGGAAGATATAGATTTGGAAAATATTGATATATTGCCGGATGCGAATTTGTTTCTTTATTACTGAATATTATTAAAAATCAAAATGCAAAAACCAAATACCAAAAATATAAACCAAAATCCAAAAATAGAATTTAAAAATAGGGTTTATTTTTATACTGTTAAATCACTTAAATTTATCAGTAGTATTTCAGAAAATAGAATTAATAAAATTATTATAAGCCAACTAATTCGCAGCTTAACTAGTATTGGGGCTAATATCGTTGAAGCTAGGGCATCTAATTCTAAAAAAGATTTTGCAAGATATTTTGATATTGCTTTAAAATCCGCCAACGAAACTAAATATTGGCTCTTTTTGTTGAAAGATTTAAATAATTTTATAGACAAAACAAAAATAGACGAAATAATCCAAGAAACTGTAGAAATTTCTAATATTCTCGCGTCTAGCTTATTGACAATGAGGAATAAAAAAACCATTTAAAATTTTTAATTTCAAAAATGCCATATTCTATATTCTATATTCTATATTCTAAAAAAAATAAGGGCCAAGCTTTAATTGAAGTTTTGGTTGCCTCCGGAATTATCGCTATCGTGGCTGTTTCGGCAATGCTTATGATAAACTCCGCTCTTATTTCCCAGAAAAAAACCAAAGATGCTCATGCGGCCAGTCAGCTTTTAATTGAAGCGCAGGAAGCGATAAGGGCGTTGGCAGAAAAAGATTGGCAATATTATATTTCCACTACTACGCCCGTAAATCGTTATAGTATTTCCACTACCACTTCCGGATGGCTGTTAAGTTCCAGCACCCAAGTGATAAACATAAACGGCATAAATTATACCCGCTATTTGACGCTGGATAATGTTTTAAGAGACGATACGGTGGGCAATCAAGACGATAAAATTGTTTCATCCGGCGGGACAATAGATCCGGCAACAAAAAAATTGACAGTTTATGTTTCTTGGCCCAATGGCGCGATTTTGTCTTTTAGCGAATATATCACAAGATACTACAATGAGACTTGGGTGGATACTGACTGGTCCGGCGGTTTTGCCGCGGCTACCACATTAACCAACCCCGGCAATATTTTTTCCACCTCAACCGGCATAAATCATAGCGCTACCGCGGGGCAAATTTCATTAATAGCGTCGTCAACGCAAGGCTATTATTTAGCGACCGGCACATTAATGTCCCAAATTTACGATTTGGGGCATAATTTAAACGCAACCAGCGGGATTGTTTTAAACAGCGTTTTTTGGAAAGGAACCGGCTGTTCCGGATGCAAGGCCTGGTTTCAGTTTGCCGCTTCCAATTCCACAAGCGGCCCTTGGGCAGACAGCAATTTTTTGGGATACGACGGCACTTCGGCTGTTTGGTACGGCGGAACGACGCTTCCCAACAATCAGATAAAAATCCGCCGGATTGATTTTGACAACAAAAGATATTTTCGGTATAAAATTTTTTTGGAAAGCTCAACAAATTATTCCGAAACTCCGGCAATAACCGACATTATTTTAAACTGGATCAGGTAGGACCCCGTTAGAAGTCCAGCCGAGTTTTTATCTTTGATACAAGACATCTTGCGAATTCGCCTTCGGCTTACTTCTTGAAAGCGCAATGGTTGTTGTAAGACTTCTAACGGGGTTGACCCCTCACTTGAAAAGA
>CAYTHZ010000022.1:0-12120 GCA_964437745.1 uncultured Candidatus Saccharibacteria bacterium | reverse complement strand
GAGAAATTGCTTTTTAAGTTGTTAACAAGTGTCCATATTTAGACTTTACCCTAAATAAAATTTCATCGCCAAGGCAAGATTGAAAATTTCTTGCAAAGCCCTTTATTTCAGCTTCCTCAAGCTTTCCTCCAGCGTTTTTCTTAAACTATCCAAATCCGGGCCCTTTCTTTCTTTTGGCGGCCGCTCTTCTTTTTTTATTTCAATCTTTTTTTCTTCAAGTGATTTTAGAAAAATTGCCGGCCTTATTTCTTTAGCAGCCGTTTCCGAATAAATCGGCTTTTGGGCGGCAAAAGATGGGACGGAAGCCGGTTTTGTTTCTCCGGCTTTTACAGCCTTTAAACAGTCTTTGCAATATATCGGTCTTTTATTGTCCGGAACAAAAGGCACCTCTGTTGTTTTGCCGCATATCCAGCATTGAGCGTCATAAAGCTGTCTTTTCTGAAATTCTTCTTTTTGAAATATTTCTTGACGACTCGGCTCTAACGGCGGCTTTTCAACTTCTGAAGATTTGGCATCTGAATGCTTAACAGTTGAAGGCTCTTCGCGCAGCCATTCTAAAGCAATAGCGGACTCCACCTCAAATCTCGGAGTCGTATATTCATTGCGGCAAAAATCAACAATGTCTTTCATGCAAGAAGCTTCCGGTTTGGAAACCGGCGGCAGGCCAATTGCCGAAAATCCCCGGGAAGGCATTCCGTCAATCATCAATTTCAAATACATATTAAAATTGGATAAATTAATAATGTCTTGGGCGGTAAAATCCGGAGAAAATTTAGTTTCTAAAACTTCGGCATCCTCATCGCCCACCCGGAAAACAATAAATGTCCCAACATTGCCAAAAATGGCGTCGCGGATAGTTTCCGGCATTTGAGCAATATATTGATGAGCTAAAATAATGTTCAATTTATATTTCCTAGCTTCCGAAAGAATATTGGCGAAACTGTCGGTAGCGAAATTCTGAAATTCGTCAACATAAAGATAAAAATCTTTTCTTTCCGCCTCCGAAATATCGGCGCGCGACATCGCCGCCAACTGCAGCTTAGTAACGAGCATCCCGCCTAAAAGCTGGGAAGAATCCTCGCCTATTTTTCCCTTGCTTAAATTAGCGATAAAAATTTTCTTTTCGTCCATTATTTTCCGCAAATTAATGGTTGATCTTTTTTGCCCGACAACATTTCTAATTAAAGGAATTGTTAAAAACTGGCCAACCTTGTTTTGAATCGGCGCCACGGCTTCGGCCATAAACCTATCCGGATATTTGGCGAATTCCTCGGTCCAAAACGCTTTGACTATTGGATCATGGATTTTAGAAACCACTTCTTTTCTGTAAACTTTGTCAACCAGCATCCTCATTATCCCCAAAAGCGTTGAGCCCGGATATTCCAACAAAGCCAAAATAGCGTTGCGCAAAACGTATTCCAACCGCGGCCCCCATGATTCAGCCCAAAGCTTTTTAAAAACCCCGACCAATCCGGAGCCTACCAAGTGCCTGTATTCAGGAGGCACTTCTTCCATCACATTGAAAGCTAGAGGAAAATCCAAGTCAGCCGGATTAAAATAAATAACGTCTTTTAATCTTTCTTTTGGTATATATTCCAGCATTTTTTCAGCGTATTCCCCGTGCGGATCAATGACGCCGACTCCCCGGCCGGCTCGAATGTCGTCAATCGTCATGTTTTCAAGCAGAGTGGTTTTGCCAGTGCCAGTCTGGCCGATAATGTAAATATGCCGGCGCCTGTCATCGGTTTTAATCCCGAATTTTACCCGTTGGTTGCGAAAAGTTGTTTCTCCAAAAAATACTATATCGTTCATAAAATAAAACAAAAATTATCCACAGAAAAAAATTAACTTTAGACATTTTAAAAATTAAGAAATAAATTACCCTATCGGCAGTCCCGCCGGGGGTTCTCCCTTTTTCGCCTCCACCATCCTCAAGGTCGGCGACTCTACCATTATGGTCGGAAAATGGAAAATGGTTGCCAATTCTTCAATATTAAAAACAGTGGCTTTTTTCAAAAAACCCCTGTTTTTGCATTTTTGGAAAAACTCTTCCTTAATTATATACTCCCGCCGCGCCTTAAAAAGCGGTTTTAAAAAATTTGTTTTAGTCATGGCATATTTATTCGGCTTCAATGAATTTAAATTTTGGGTATTGAATTGGCGAAAAACGCTCATTACCGTGGCAATATTAGAGCGGGTGAAAGCGCCTGCTTTATCGCAATACAAAAATCTGATGCCGGCCTCAAAACCCAACTTCGCCAGCTTATTTTCAATTGCTTCTATCGCTTCTTTTTCTCCGGTGGTCAAAAAAACAGATTCCTTAGTCTCGCTTCTTTTTTCGTCGGGCCAGACAGGATGTTCAAAGGGGGCAATAATAAGATTCTTAATAAAAATGACTGCTTCGTCAAGCCAGTGCGTTTTTTTCTTTTGGTTGCGGCCGGCAAGCTTATTTATTAAATCTTGGGCTTTTATTTTCCAATCGTCGCCAACCGGCCTTATCAAAAATTGCAGCCAAATTATTTCATCTTTATTCAGCTTCGCCATTGTTTCCGTAATCACCGATAATGGATCCACTCTTTTTTCTTCCTGAGATTCTTCAAAAGCCGGGTATGTGCGAATGGGATAAGGATCTTCTTTGGCTAAAATAATTTCCGCGCCCCAGATATCAAACTCTTTATTAGGCAAAGAAGCGGGAAGATAATCAAAAAAATCAGCGGCTTCTTTTATTTCCGCGTCCGGATATTGAGCATAAATCTGCGCTTCAACTATATTTCTAAATTTTTCCGGAGTTCTTACAAAGAAATAAACGCTGCCTTTAAAGCCCACTATTTCCAAGCTTAACCACTCTTGAACGATCCCCTTAAAAGCTTTTTGATGCCATTTCGCTTTATCAGGCAACATAATGCCGTGAAACCCGGCAAAAACCTGCTCCATTGTTTTGATGGTTTTTTCAATATTGCGCGGCACTCTTACCTCTAAAAGCTTCCACTCAATAGCCTTGATAAATTTCCTTTTAGTATAATCATGCAACAAATCCCAAAAAATAAAAAATAAAATAAGCGGAAGAATAATCCACCAAATTTTCAGAAACAAAGACAAAATGCTAAAAAACCAATCGCTTAAATTGATCATGAATATTTTTTATCGTTTTACTTAACCGTTGCCGCATATTTTATCCATCTTCCTTCTTTATCTGTTTCAAATTGAAAATTAATCTCGGGAAACTTGTCGGAGATTGCTTTTGCTAATTCATACATTCCTAGAGAATTTTCCGACAAAAAAGCGAACAAAGACGCTAATTTGCCCTCAACCTCTTTTTTAAAATCGCCGTTCGGCTTTATCAAAACAATTTCCGAATATTGGCCGCCGCCTTCTATCGCCTTATTCTTAATGTTTGTCGCTAAATCTCCTATAATCAACATCCTCAATCTCCTCTATGTTATCATAATCATTATATCAAAACACCCCCTTAAAATAAAGAGGGTGCTATTGAGCCATCGCAAAAAAAATTACGCTTCCTGAATAGGATACGCTTTTTTGCCCGCGCCTTTTTTCAAGCCGTAACTTCCGTCAGCTTGGCGAATAAAATAATTTCTGTTCTGTAAATTAAGCAAAATAGTATTTTCTTTTATTATCCTTTGCTCCTTGACCAAGCTGATAATGTCTCCTGCGGGCATTGTTCCTTTTTGCGACAAAATTCTTTTCAAAACATCCAAAACAGTTCCCGGCTCATAGCCCCACTCTTTTAAAGCATACATTCCCCTGCCAATCAGCACGAACCTGGAGTCTTTAATTAATTCGTTATGGATAGTCTGGTAATGGACTTTCTTTTGCCACTGCGGAGTATTGTTAATAATTTTTGCCAATTGAACAAAATGCAGAGGTTGTTTTTCTTGGCGAAAGACAAGATATGCTTTTTCTCTCACTCCGCGAGGATTAATTTCCGGCCAGCTATTCAAGCCGAATTCATTCAAAATATTCAACCCGAATTTCTTGGAAAGATTAAGATAAGATGCGGCAACCGACTCCGAAGCAATATTGTGTTTTGCGGATGCTTCGCGAATTAAGACGCCAAAATCCGATTGAGGCATGGGCTTGTCTCCGCTTTTCACTTCTTTCTCAATATATTTTAAAAATTGAAGCGCTCTTTCTTTGTCGTCGCCCTGCAAATACCAGCCGCTCTCCATTTCTTTGTTTTCCGGCATAAAATTAAATTTTTCGGAAACCGCCAAAACCAAAGAAATAAAATTTTTAGCCTTGGTTTCATTGGTGTTTGGGAAAAGAGACCGCGCAACCTCTTGTAAAAAAACTTTTTCTGATTTAATTCCGCCGCAAGAGCCAAGGTGGCCGCGCGTCCAATCAATTATCGGATCTATTAGTTCTTTATTTGCCGGCGCGGCCAATTTTTTCAAAGCCGCTTCTTCAATCTGCCTCACCCTTTCCCGAGTGATTCCCATTTTCTTGCCTATAGACTCCAATGTGCAAACCTCTGTGCCAATTCCATAACGACGGCAAACAACCTCTTTAAAACGAGGCGGGACGCTTTTCAATAATTTATCTATTAATTTTTGCAAGGGCATATTGTTGGTCATAAATTTCAAAACTAAAAATAAAAAATGTATTTTATGTTTTTCATTTTTTCTTTATATATTCGTTTTTATATCCACACCTACAATAACGCGATCTCTTTTTTTTGTCAATCATCGCTTTTTCATTTTAAAGCGGGGCAATTTATAAAAACAAAATCATTATTAATACAATAACCCAACTATTGATTTTTGTCAACACCCGAGGGGGGCTTCGCCGGAAATCTTAAAATAAAATCTGAGCTCGGCCGAACTTTCTAGCGGAATCAATAAAAATAGTCCCGTTGGCGGGACTATTCATTTTTAAGACTTGCCAATATCCGACGCCGGTCGCCGCTATAAATCGGCTTGCCTTTGTGTTCATATATTGCCCTGTTTCCTTCCCAGCGACTCGGCTGAGAAATAGTCATTAAAGACACCCAATCAACGTCGTCAATTTCTTCGGCTCGGCGGCGAATCTTGCCGCCCTTTAAGGCGCAATCCAAAACATAAATGTCATATTCCGGATTTTCCTCCGGAGGAATCACGGAGTCCGGATCGACGCAGACATCTAATCCCGTTTCTTCCTTAATCTCACGAAATGCAGTGTCAACAAAATCGCCATCCTGAAAAGGATCAAATCTTCCGCCAGGCATTCCCCAACCAGCTGGTTTTGTCAATTTTCCCGCCTCATCATAACGAGGCTTGTTTAAAACCATTAAAATTTCCGCTCCTTTTCTTTCGCGGCGCAAAATTCTGCCCTTTACGGTCGCCCCCCTTTCCATTCTTTTCATTTTTAACCACCTCTTTTTTCATTAAAAGTTAAAAAGCATTTTCAAGCAAATTATATCATACCACAATAATTTTGTAAAGGATGCAGAAAAGCCCGCTTTTGGCCAAAATAAAGTTCGGCTGACATTTTTTCAGGTTCTTTGGCGGTTTGCCTTTTCGCTTCCGCTTTTGGGCGAGGCAGGCGGAAAAGGGGTTTGAGGGAAATTCCGCCCGTCGAACCAATCGGTCGCAAAATCAGTTCGGATTTTTTCAAATACACACCGAAAATGAGTGGAGCGAAATTTTTTCGGAGGAGGTGGGATTTGAACCCACGAGGGGCTTTTAAGACCCCCACGGTTTAGCAAACCGTTCCGTTAGACCGCTCCGGCACTCCTCCTATGCTAATTGAGCTTAATCCATCTTTAACCTTTAAAACCGCTAAATCACATTAAATATTAAACCAATAATCGCTAATTTTCGCGACTTTTCGCTTCTATGACAAGCGTGAATTAAAACTTTGCTATTTTTCAATAGATATTTAGAATTACCTTAATTATTATTTTTACTGCTTTGACTTTTTTCTTTTGCAAGTTATAATAAAAATATGAATGATAATATCATAGAATCTGGGAAAAAACAAACAAAAGGCGAGTTGGAAAATGTCCGCGTTAGAATTGCGCCTAGCCCGACAGGCCCTTTGCATATTGGCACTGCCAGAACTGCGCTTTTTAATTGGCTATTTGCGCGCCAAAACAACGGCAAATTTATTTTACGAATAGAAGACACCGACCTGGAACGTTCCGATCCGAAATGGACGGATGAAATTTTAGACAGTTTAAGTTGGCTGGGGCTGCATTGGGACGAAGGTCCCTTAATCGCTGATTTGCTCGGATTTGACGCGGATAAACGCAGAAATTATATCGGAGATTACGGTCCATATAAACAAACCGAGCGGCTGGATATTTATGAAAAATATATCAAGCAATTATTAGATGATGAAAATGCTTTTTATTGTTTTTGCAAAGAAGAACAGCTGGAAAAAGAAAGACAAGAAATGATGGCAAATGGCTTGCCGCCTAAATATTCCGGCCATTGCCGAAATTTAAACAAAGAAGAAATAGAGGTAAAAATAAAAAATGGAGAAAAATCCATTATTCGCCTTAAGATGACCCAAAAACAGATTGTGTTTGACGATTTGCTGCGCGGCCGCTTGGAATTTGACGCCGATCTCATCGGAGACATCGCCATTGCCAAAAATTTTAGAACTCCTCTTTATAATTTTGCGGTGGTAATTGACGATTATGAAATGAAAATCAGTCATGTTATAAGAGGAGAAGATCATACTTCCAATACGCCAAAACAGATTGCTATTATTGAAGCCTTGGGGCTTTATATTCCTAAATATCTGCATCTTCCTTTAATTTTGTCTTTTGATCGTTCTAAATTAAGCAAGCGGCACGGGGCAGTATCAGTCAGGGAATACCGGGAAATAGGTTATTTGCCCGAAACATTGTTGAACTTTATGTCGCTTTTGGGTTGGCATCCGCAAGACAACAGAGAATTATTTTCCGCAAAAGAGTTAATTGAAGAATTTGATATTGATCGCGTTCAAAAAGCCGGTGCTATTTTTAACATTCAGAAACTGGATTGGCTTAACGCCGAATATTTAAGACGGATGACGATAGGCGAATTAATCAATAAAACGCTGCCGCATCTTTTAAAAGCAGGCTTGGTTGAAAAAGGCAACGGCTTTTATCTTGCCGCCTTTGGCCGCGCCGTTAATTTAGTTTATTTTGAAAAAATGGCCGTTTTAATAAAAGAACGGCTGAAAAAGCTATCTGATATCGCCGAGCTTGCTGATTATTTCTTTAAAAGAATTGATTACGATAAAAAAATATTAGGATGGAAAAATATGCCCGATGACGAAGTTTCGGCTAATTTAAAAACTGCTGGAGAAATAATTGAAAAAATAAACGAAGCGGATTTCGCGGAAGAAAACCTGCAAAACAATTTAATGCCCGAGGCGGAAAAGCGGGGGCGGGGAGAATTTCTATGGCCTTTGCGCGCCGCTTTGTCGGGAAAACGGGCTTCTTGCGGCCCTTTTGAAATAATGGATGTCTTGGGGAAAGAAGAATCATTGTTTAGAATTAAAAAGGCAATAGAAAAATTAAAAAATTAATAACAAAAAATAATGAATGGTATTAAACAATATTGCGCCAAAATCAAACTAAATTACGCTAAATTTTTAATATTGGCGTTTATTGGTTTTTTATTAGTGTTCATTAGTGTTTTGTTGACGCCGCGCGCCGACAGCTCTTCTTTGGCGGAAGAATTGCGCCGGCAAATTGAAAGCAAAAACGCAGAATCGGAAAAACTGCAAAAAGAAATAACGGCATATCAGGCGCAAATTGCCGAAACGCAGAAAAATCAAAAAGGCCTGAATGCCAACATTGACGCCATAAACAAAAATATTCAATATTTAAACAATTCTATCCGTTTAGCGGAAATACAAATAGGCGACTTGCGCGATCAAATTTTTGAACTGAACAAGCAGGTGGTTCGAAAAGAAAACGACATAGAACAAATTAAAATGGCTATGGCAGAATCAATGCAAAAATTTTATGAAATAGAGCGGGACAGCCTTTTGGCGGCGTTTTTAAGAAATGACACTATTTCTGATTTTATGGAAGCAAAATACCATATGGTAAATTTACAAAGCGACTTGAACAAAAATTTGGAAAAATTTCAAAATCTGCAGGATGATTTGCGCAATTTAAAAAAAGAAAGCGAACAAAAAAAATCCCAGAGAGAAATTACCAAGGACGCAATGAGCAATAAAAAAGTTATAATTGAAAACGAAAAAGGAGACAAGCTGGACATTCTGGCGAAAACCAAAAATCAGGAAAAAATTTACCAACAGCTACTTTCGGAGTCAGATAAAAAAAGAAAAGCCATAGAAGAAGAAATGGATTTGCTGGAAGAAAAATTAAGGCTGGCGGTTGACCCTTCATCGTTGCCTTCTCCGCGGTCAGGCGTTTTAAATTGGCCCGCAAAGGGAACTATTACCCAAGAATATGGCGCCACCAAGTTCGCTCAAAATCATTATTATTCTAAATTTCACAATGGCATTGACATTGCGTTGGCATTGGGCACCCCTTTGGCAGCGGCTGAATCCGGGAAAGTCGCGGCGCTGGGCGATCAAGACAAATATTGCCGCAAAGGAGCTTATGGCAAATTTGTAGTAATAAAACACGATAACAATTTAGCCACCCTATACGCCCATCTTTCTTCAATAAAAGTAAATGTTGGCCAAGAAGTAAAACAAGGAGACATAATTGGCTATTCAGGAAGAACCGGGTATTCCACCGGGCCACATTTGCATTTTACTGTTTATGACAACCGAACTTTTGAAATGACAAAAAGCAAGAGCTGCGGACCTATGCCCGCCGGCGGCTCGGTGGATCCGATGTTGTATTTATAAAGAGACAAGGGACAAGGGACAAGGGACAAAATAATAAGGTTTAGGATTTGAGATTTGGGATTTTAGATTATGAATTCTAAGCTCTAAATCCTAAAAAAATATGAAGTTTAAACTAATTTTAATTATTATAATAGTTATATCGGCGGCTTCGTTTGCCAATCTTTTCGCGGCCGAAAAATCAATTAATATGTCCGCAAACCTGCCGGAGCCCATTAAAAATTTGATAAATTCTTTTTCCGGGGCCAATATTTGGAGCGGGATTAAAAGCGTGTTTTCCAGCATTGATAAATTCGCGGTAGAAAAATTTAATCTTAATTTAGAAAAAATATTTAAAGCTCTCGTTGACGTGATAATTTGGATTTTTGCAAAACTAATAGATTTCTTAAAGGCGCTGAAAAGCGCATTTTAAAGTTTAACCCGGAAAATAATGAGTCCGATTTTAGAGGTAAAAAATTTAACTATTGAGTTCGGAGATGAAAAGATTATTGACAATTTAAGCTTTTCTTTAGAACCAAAAGATGTTTTGGTAATTTTGGGGCCGAATGGAGCCGGAAAAACCGTTCTTTTAAAAGCTCTTTTGGGGCTTTTGCCGCACAAAGGCGAAACTGTTTGGAAAGATAATGTAAAAATAGGTTATGTGCCGCAGAAAATTTTTCAAACTCGCGACCTGCCCTTAACCGTGGAAGATTTTTTTAAATTTAAAAAAACCATTAATCAATCCGGCAAATCAGAAAAAGATAAAATTATTGAAGCTTTGAATCTCGTTGGCATTAAACAAGGCGACGCATTAAAAGAGCAATTAGCCACTCTGTCGTCTGGCCAACTTCAACGAGTGTTAATTGCCTGGGCGATAATTGAAAGTCCGGAGGTTTTGCTTTTTGACGAACCGACCGCGGGCATTGATTTAGAAGGCGAAGAAACAATTTACAATCTTTTAAAAAATCTTTGGAAAAAGAGGGGCATGACGGCAATACTTGTCAGTCATGATCTAAGCGTGGTATATCGGCACGCCACCAAAGTTTTATGCCTTAATAAAAGAAAAATATGCTACGGTCCGCCGAAAGAAATATTGAATCCGAAAATATTGAAGAGTGTTTACGGAGAAGAAATTAGCTTTCATCAACATGCTTGATTCCCAGCTGATTTTAAGTTTAATAACGGGAATTTTTGTCGGCGGAGCAGCCGGCTATTTGGGCTCTTTGATGATTTCCAAAAGAATGGCTTTGGTTGGCGATGCTTTGGGGCATGTTGCTTTGCCGGGGATGGGATTAAGTTTGCTTTGGGGAATAAACGTTATTTGGGGGGCGTTGGCTTTTTTAATTGCCGGGGTTTTTATTATCTATTATCTGGGAAAAAGAACCCGCTTTCCCACTGAAACATTGGTTGGGATTATTTTTGTTTTAAGCTTGGCTTTAGGTTTTGTTGTAACGCCGGACGAAGAACTGCTTCATGCTTTAGTCGGCGATATTTCCCACGTATCAGCGCTTGAATCCGTAATTTCAATAATTTTAAGCGTTTTTTCCATCATCGGCATTTATATTGTTTATTCAAAAGTTGCGCTATCTTCTTTGTCAGAAGAGCTGGCTGCCGCTTCTAATATTAACTTTCAGAAGCATAATTTGATTTATTTATTATTGGTGGCTTTAATTGTGGCTTTGGGAGTAAAAATTGCCGGATCGTTGCTGGTTGGGGCGCTGGTGATAGTGCCGGCGGCTGCCAGCAGAAATATTAGTAAAAATCTTTTGCAATATTCACTGATTAGCGCCGGGGTGGGAATTTTAAGCGCGGCTTTAGGAATTATTTTGTCTCAATATTTAGTTTTTTCGGCCGGACCTTTAATCGTTTTAACCAGCATTGCTATTTTTATTATGTCTTTTATTTTTCGCCGCCGCGAATATTAAAGGTATTAAGCATTGAGCATTTAGTATTTAGTATTCGGCAAGATTGCTGCTCAAGGCTTAAAGAAGTTGGCGCTAAACCTGCTTTAAGTTGACGAAAAAAATATTTTAAAAAAACTATGCAAGCCGACAAAAAACATCAAATAATCATAATAAGCGGCGGGAAAACATTTGAAACACACAAAGAATATATTTCATTTCTGAAAAATTTTCCGATTGATTTTAATAAAATAAAATCCGGGAAGGCGGCTGGAAGAAAAGTTTAGGAAAAAAGCTCGGAAGAGGATTTGAGGTTACTGTTCCTGTGATGCCCAACGCGTTAAATGCCAAATACCTTGAATGGAAAATCTTGCTAGGTCGGCTGGCTCCTTGTTTCAACAAAGAAGCTGCATTTATCGGACATTCTTTGGGCGGAATCTTTTTGGCGGGGTATTTGGCGGAAAACGAATTTCCAAAAAAAATTTTAGCTTTTTTTGATAGCCGCCCCTTTTAGATATTCGAGAGGGTTTGCTTTGCCAAAAAATTTAAAATTATTAGAAAAACAAGCCAAAAAAATTTTTCTTTATCGCAACAAAGACGATGAGATCGTTAATTTTTCCGATATGAAAAAATACCAAAAATCGTTAAAAAACGCCAAGGCAAAAATATTTAAAAATCGCGGCCACTTCAACCAAGAAAAATTTCCCGAACTGGCAAAAGATATAAAAAGCTTGTTCCGATAGCCTGAAATTGAAAGCGTTGACAAAGGCCTTATTTTTGCTAAAATAGGGGCATTGAAGAACAAGACAAAGCGTCAAGAGCATAAAATTTAGTTGACCAAAGCCATTAAATATATGCTCTAATCGCTACAAATTAATTATGAATATTGTAAATAATAGTCATATTATTTTTACCAACAATTTATTTTTAAAGAGATTGGTCGCGAAAGCCAAAAATAATGATAATATTATTGACGAAAACGAAGAGAAAAAATGGCTTGATTTTAACGAAGCCGGCGCCGAAGATGAAGATATCGGCTCCGCAGAGGGGGGCGAAGACGAAGGAGGAGAATCGCTGGAAGACGGCGCTTTTGATGAAGAAACATAAAGCAAAGAATATTTTTAAAATCCATAAAATTTATTTGAAAAGGCCGGGATTTTTCTCCCGGTTTTTTCAATGGCGCTTGATTGCGAGGAAAACAAAGGCTTGGTTTTTTAGGAAAATCGGTTTATAATTAAAATAATTAGGGCGAGGTTCCATTTTTCGGACCAACTTTCCAATAAAAATTTTTAATAATATCGGGGCAACACAATCCTTTTAAGCGAATAAGGGTTGTATTGCGCTGATTAAAAAGCAATTTTTAGTCCGAAAATTGGAACTTTTGCCCATCTATTTTATCGGGAAAAGCCGAAGACGAAATCGCGCG
>CAYTHZ010000021.1:0-12379 GCA_964437745.1 uncultured Candidatus Saccharibacteria bacterium | reverse complement strand
AATGCGGAATATGCATTTCCGCATGTCCGGCCCAGCGCTGTCCGAAATTTATAGGAGCTTGCGGCTCTAATAAAGGATTGAGATTTATGATTGATCCGCGAAACGAAAACAAAAAAGCTGTGGAAAAATTAATTAAAAAACTCGGATCGGATGAAGGGCTTTGGGGATGTTCGGGAATAGGCGCTTGCCAGAATTTTTGCCCCAAAGAAATTACTTTAAAAAATCAGCTTGCCCGCGCCAGAAAAAAAATTTTAAAATTAATCATAAAAGAGTGATTTAAAAAATTTAAAAATTAAACGAAAAATCCCGTTATTTTATATAACGGGATTTTATATTTCCTAACGGGGCCGCGCGGAAAAACCCTGTCTTTACGCGATGGCCGAGCTACGGAAAGTCAAGAAATGTTGTGGCATTTCTTATATTTACCCTATTAATTTTTGTTTTTTAAATTTTTTTATAATTCCTTCTCTCATTAAAAGCTCCGCTATTTTTTGAGCGCGGACAATGGTGTTTTTTGCTCTTTTTTTCAATTCAGCTTCGGTAATAATTTTCCGAGCCAATCCTTGCTTCATGGCTTTAAGCCCGACAGCTACGGCTTCTTTTTCAAACATATCAACATCGTCCATTGTGGGAAGAATATGAAATTCATCCAATCCTTTTCGTTGCTGATATTCTGCGACTGCTTTTGCGGCCGCAACCGTCATTTCCACGGAAATTTTTGAAGCTAAAACATCCAAAGTTCCGCGAAAAACCGCCGGGAAAATCAAAGAATTATTGCACTGGTTGGGAAAATCGGTGCGTCCCGTTGCCACAATTTCCACTCCGGCATTATACAAATCATGAGGCCAAATTCTTGGCACGGGATTTTCTCCGGCAATAAATATCGCTCTTGGCGCCATTTTTTTTACCCATTCCGGATTAATGCTGTTTTCTCGGGAAACAGAATATGACACAGCCACATCCGCTCCTATTAAAGCCGCCTCAATACCCCCATTCAAATTCCTTTTTCCGATTAATCTCGCCGGGTCAGTCATCATCATATATTTTATTTTTTCTTCATAGCCTTTACCTTTCAATTCTTCCAAACATGAAACGTCTTTATGAAGTATTCCGCGCGAGTCAACCATTATAATATTCTCCGGCAAAACGCCATAGGGAATTAAAATCCGCAAAAGCGCGATGTTTGCCGCTCCCATTCCAATAATTGCCACGCGGATATTTTCCGGTTTTTTACCGACAATTTTCAAACCGTTGATTATTGCGGCGAGAGTCACGGCGGCAGTTCCCTGCTGGTCGTCGTGCCAAATAGGAATTTCCAAATTTTCTTGAAGCCTGTTTAAAATATAAAAGCAATCCGGCTGCCTGATGTCTTCCAAATTAATTGCGCCGACCGAAGGCGTAATCGCTTTTACTATTTCAATAAATTTATCCGGATCTTTTTCGCGAAGAGACAAAGATATGGCGTCAATTCCGCCAAGTATATTGAAAATAAGCGCCTTGCCTTCCATTACCGGCTCCCCTGCTTCCGGTCCAACATCTCCGAGACCCAAAACTCTTGTGCCATTAGAAACAATTAAAGCTCTGTTAGCCTTATTGGTCAACTCGTACGCTTTCATAACATCGGCCTGAATAGCTTTGCAAGCCGCCGCCACTCCCGGCGTATACCATACAGAAAGCGGATTCATACCGTCTATTTCTTTTGTCCAACATTTTGGCGCTACGCCGACTTTCCCTCCATAGAAAGCGTGCGCCAAAAGAGCAATCTTTCCCGGCTTTTCGGCTTTGGCTTTCAATTCTTTGGCAGTTATTTTTTTATTAATCAATTTTTCCTCCTTTATGTTTTTTTAATTCAGAAAAAATTACATAAGCGTTCCAAAACGAATGAATTAATACAGGAACCAAAATAGAACCGGTCAGTAAAACAGCCAAACCATAAATAATGCCGCTTATTGATATCGCAATTAAAGCAAATTTCGGAACAAAAACGCCGCCTCTTTCAAAATAAACAATATTATTCCTGTGCTGCCAGCCAAAATAAATTCCCAAAACGCAAACTGCCGGCAACAAAATATGCGCGGAAATTCCCAATTTCAAAGCAATCCATATCGGACCGCGAAAGATTAATTCTTCTTTTATCGGTCCCCATCCGATAGAATACCACCATCTATTCTTCCGCGCGTAAGGCTGAACCAGCGGTTTGCCGTAGAGCGCTATGCATTCTTTCTCCCATTTATCATGAAATCTTTTTACAATAATTTTATAAATAAAAATTTTTACCAATAAAAATATCGGGACAAAAACAATCTTGCCGAAAA
Organism: uncultured Candidatus Saccharibacteria bacterium; assembly: GCA_964437745.1. Lineage (GTDB taxonomy): Bacteria > Patescibacteriota > Minisyncoccia > UBA6257 > CAYTHZ01 > CAYTHZ01. The sequence continues at coordinate 10,064 of CAYTHZ010000021.1, read as the reverse complement.
TAATATCCAGCATTGCGGCAATCTCCTTTTAAATTATTAAAAAATTTCATTATCCTTATAATGAAATCACGAATTCGGCATAAAAGCAATAGCATGTAAATGATTGTATGTTGACAATAATAAAAAAAGACGCGAAATTCGCGCCCCTTTAATTTTCAAATTAATAAAACAGGCAAAACTGAGCCAAAAGCAGTATCGCATTTTCCACGTCTTTTAAATCAATCATTTCGCACGGAGAATGCATATACCTGTTCGGAATTGAAACCAAGCCGGTTGCTACGCCACCGCGACTTAACTGAATAACATTGGCGTCGGTTCCAGTCGGTCCGGGCGCGGCTTCAATTTGATAAGGAATGTTATGTAATTTCGCTATTTCAATAAGCTTGTTGGAAATAACCGGCGTAATATTGGGACCAATGGAAATAACCGGCCCAAAACCCAATTTAATGTCTCCGGTTTTTCTTTTATCAGATTTTGGATGATCGCTAGCAAAGGTAACGTCCACCGCAATGCCTATGCGCGGATTGAAATTATAAGCGCTTGTTATAGCTCCGCGCAAACCAATTTCTTCCTGAACCGTGGCTACGGCGCAAACAGAATTCCGCAAAGGCGCCGAAGAAAGCGCTTTTATTTTTTCTAAAACTTTCAAAACCACAAATGCGCCGATTTTATCATCCAAGCCCCGCGACATTAAAATATCGCCGCGAAATTCCGGCCCATAATCAATTACCGCGTAATCGCCGACAGAAATCAATGTTTTTATATTCTTTCCGCGCCCCGTATCAATCCATAAATCTTCAATCTTCACCGCTTTTTCCAAAAGAGGCGTTCCGCGCATAAGATGCATCGGCATCCGGCCCACAACCCCCTTGACCACCTTGCCTTTCTTTGTATATATCTTTACTCTCTGGCCGGGCAAAACCTGAGAATCCCATCCGCCGATAGGCTTAAAATATAAAAATCCGTTTTCATCAATATAATTAATCATCAGCCCTATTTCATCAATATGTCCGGCAAGCATAATCCTGTCATATTTTCCTTGCAGCGCCGCCATTGAATTTCCATGGATGTCGCCCGAAACGACATCGGTAATTAATTTGGCTTCCTTTTTCCACAATTCCGCAGCATCATTTTCAAAACCCGACGGGCTGGCAATTGCCAATAAATTTTTCAAAAAATTCCTATCATGATTGCTCATTTTTCCTCCCGCTTATTAAATATATTAAAGATAAATGCCCTAAAAATCTAATAACAACATAGCATTGACAAATATGTATGTCAAACCCCTCACTTGAAAAGAATTAAAAAATTATTAATTTTACGAAGTACGAATTTTTACGAATATACTAATTTTAAGATATTATTCGTAAATTCGTATGTATTCGTATTTCGTAAAGTTTTTAATTATTTAGTATTTCGTAAAGTCATTTACTATTTTCACATTTAATTTTATGTTCTTAAATTCTTTTACGCAAATCATGAGTGTGGCCGATGTATAATTTCTTATCTTTATCGCTTTTTAAAACATAAACATAATGCATATTCTTTTCAAGTGAGGGGTCAAATTGATTAACAACAACTGATTAACGACAGCAAAAAGAACCCATTAAGAAATGAGGCGCCCTGGCAACGCCCTTAAAGCGCGCTATTGTTAAAATTTTTAATATGATATAATGAAATTAATAGAACATCAATAAAAAATATCAAAAAAATAATGTCGGAAAAAATTGAATCGCAATTAAATAAAAAAGAAAACAAAGAAACAATCCGCGAAGTTTTCAATTTTAAACAAAAAAATGGCAATGCAATTTCTTTTTTAAGCAATGAAAATTGCTGGCAAAAATCAAGAAAGGGATGTGGCGGAATGCCTCTGGCCGAAGGAATTTTATGCGATATTATATTAAAAACTCCGGAAAAAAAAAATTTGAGCTTTAAAAAAGAATTTCTTCCGGACGGATGGCATTTTGAAATAATTACCTCCGCGACTACCCATGCAAACCCGAAAAGGCGGACCGTATATTTATCCCATCCCTACGTTGAAGAAATTGACAACAGATTTTACTCTTTAATGATAATCCACGAAGCCAAACACGCAGAACAGGAAGAATGCGGCCGGGAACTAACGACTTCAATGAATCTCTGGAGCGAATATGAAGCCGCCAGCAACAAAGAAAGCGCGTTAAAATTTTTAAGACATTACAGCAAAATGGAAAGAAACGCTTGGGCGGAAACCTTAAAAGAATATCGCCAGCTGAACAAAAACGGAATAAATATAACAAACGCCAATCCTGATGAAATAAGAAATTTTATTGACAAAGAATGCTTAGGCAGCCGATTGCGAACATGGACTAAGGATAAAAAACATAAAGAATTGGCAAAAATCTTAAAAGAATATTTAACGGACTCAAATTGCCAAGAAAAATTTTTTACTTCAAAAACCATTTTTAAATCAACTATAAATTAACGGTTATAAAAGCATGTTTTCTTAAAAAATTAAACAAAAATTTATTGCGAAGGAAACTGCCAAAAAAAAATTGTCGGAAAGCAAAATTGAACAACTTGTAAATAAAGAAATAAAAAGTCTTTTTATCAAAAAAGAAACCATTAAAGCGCTTCAATCTCTGGTTTTAAAGCTGGAAAAAAATCTACCGAATTACGACACGATTTTAAGCGACGAAGCCAGCGGACGGCTTGTTTCTTTGATGTTTGAAAAAATAATCAATCAAAAAAGAAAAGAACAAAATAAAGAACGCGCCAATACTTTTTTCGTTACTAGCGGCCAACACGGCGATCCAGAACTCTGGAACTCTCTTGATAAATTCATCAGAGAAAGAAAAAGCGCGTTAGGAAAAACATTATTAGCAACAGAATATATAGAAAGCGGAACAAGTATTATGTCATTAATAGAAATTCTTGAAAAAAACGGTGTTGATTTTGACATAGCGGCCATATCCATAGATAATCCGCCGAATGAATACAACGATAAATTAATTAACCATCTTTATTACGGAAAAGTGGGAAAAGAAGGATTGGCTTTTTATGGCAAGCCGACATACGCCGGAGTTACTAAATATTCAGAAAAGTTGAAAAATCCTCCTCATCCGGACGTTTTTGAAAAAAAAGATCCGAAATTAATGAAAATTGCCAGAAACGATATGAAAATCCTGGCAAATGAATTTTTAAAAATATTAGATTAAAGCCATTTCCAATAAAACAAAATCTCCTATTTGACGCAATTGCATCAAATAAAAAATTTTACAAAAAAATATTTTAATAGCCAAACATTTTCTTAATCTTAATAAAGAAAATGTTTGAAAAAAACAATGCTAGATTTTACGCTTTTATATATGGAAATATTGCTAATAAGCAACCTGCTTATTTTTGACGAGACTTTCACCAACGTAAAATAACTTAGATAAATGGCGGACAATCTCTCTTGAAAATCGGCTTAACGGAAAAAACTATTAGCAAAAAGATGCAGTTTTTTATTTTTCAATCCCCAAAGGCAATCAAAGATTTTTTACAAAGTTGATATGCGGGGCTCGCCTTTAAATATAGAGTTTTCGCCACGAAAATTATTAAGCAATGGGTCTAATTTTTTAGTTTACATAAAGCAAGAAATAAAAAAATATTAAAAAAACAAAAAAAGCGACGATTTCTCGTCGGCTTTTTTAAAAAATTAATGATTAACTTTGTCCGCCAAGGCAAAGTCCATGATTGCCCTTTGGGCTATTGGAGCAATTTCTTTTTTACTCCAATATCTATCATTATTTTCCCCGCTAAATTCTCGCAGTGAAATTGAAAAGAGATAAGTTATATTTCCTTTCTTTGCCTCATTCATATCAAAAATTGAAAAAACAATCCCTTCCTCTCTGTGGACATACGCCCATGTTTCGGTTTTAAAATTAAAGTTTTCAAGGCGCAGCGAAAGCAAAAAAAGAAAATCTGTAACCCGAGCAATTGTTGCTTCGGATTGATTTTTTACAGCTGCGTCAATAATAACTTTGTCTTTCCTAATTATTTTTATTCCCTCAAACACTTTTTCTCCTTTTTGAAAATTTGCCTCGCTGGAAAAACCCAGCGAGGCTTTTTTTATTTAAAGTTCTACTTCCTGTCCGTCGTAGCCGATTTCCACTGGCGTTAACGGCATATCTTTTCCGAACCTCTCTTTCAAAGAGGCTTTTGATTCCTGCTCTCCGTGCGTCAACACGATCTTTGCCGGTTTCAACTCCTGAGCAAACCTTACCAATCCGCTCTGTCCGCTATGGGAAGAAATAAGAAATCTTTCGCAACGAGCTCTCTTGATAAGAGTTATCTTAGGAAGTTCGCCATATTTAGTTCTGCACTTCTTGCAAACGTAAATATCTTTATCGCCAGATTTAACTTTAACCGACTTAAGCCATCCTCGGCACGAAAGACAACGAGTATCCGGATCGGTAATCGTAATGGACCTGGTCTCCGGCTTCAGTAATTCTTCGGCTGCGTATTTCTGAAATGGTCCCGGAAAGAATACTGCATTTTCCTTCCTGTTCAGCCACCATTTCAAATATGCGGTAGACTTGCCTCCGATAAGCCAGCCGGAAGACGCGATCACAACTTTTCCCAGTCCGCGCAACAAATCAAGGCGAGATTCCCAATCCATCACATAAAAAATATTGTAATGAGGATGAATCGCCTTATCATTGCCCCATTTAGCATCCGGATTATCTATCATCTGGTCCATCATATGGACAGCCATGCCATCTAAATAAACCTTAATGCCAGATTTTGCCAAAGATATTGCCACATCCGCACTCCTACCAAAAGCGAAAGCAGGAATAAGAACATTTCCGCCATTTCTGGCAACCTTTTTGCACTCTTTCACTAAACGCGCGACTTCTTCTTCTCTTGGCGGAAGTTCCATTTCGCCATACGTGCTTTCCAAAAAAAGCGCGTCCGGCTCCAATCCGCTAAAGCGCGAAAGATTATAGCCGGATACGGTCGGCAAGTCTTCATGGCCCAAATCCCCAGAGAAAACGACTGTCTTGCCATCCGCTCTTATTATAACTAAAGCCGAACCTCGGACATGACCATTGGGCCAAAACGTTACCTTTAGGTCCGGGGCTAATTCATAAGACATTGCCTGCTTTATAATTTTTACTCGGTCTTCCGGAATTAAAGCAACATCGCTTTTCCTGCTGTAACCGTAAGCATCCCTAAGCAACATTTCCGTCATCACTAAAGTTGATGACGTCATCACCGCCGTTGCCTCCGGGTAAGAGCTAAGCAATTCCACCACTCCGCCAGAATGGTCAAGGTGGGCATGAGTTATGAATATATAACGTATTTTCATTCCATCAGGAAGCATCGGAGTTTTTATAACCCCTCTCTCTTTTTCGCTTCCAGACATTATCATTCCACAATCAACAAGATCGTTTATTCCATTTTGATAATGAATCCGGTAAAGACTGCCGCCAATTTCTGACCCTCCAAACGATATAACCTTCATTTTTATCTCTCCTTCCCTGTAAAGAATTAAGACGCGCAGGGCGCGCCGAATTAATAAGCAGAATTTATGTCAAAACGGACATTATTTATTTGTTAAAATTTATCCGCCCCCTGCTTAAGCGCTAATTAATCCAATCCACCCAAATATATTATATTCTATATAAATATTATACCATTTTTATAAATTTGTCAATATCAACTAATTTGACGAATTAAAAAAATTATGATATATTTTTATTAAAATCCATCTTAAAGTTGCTTTTGTAAATGGATTCTAAATATTTAACAATTAAAAAGAGGTGGAAAAAACCATGCCAACCAACACAACATTGCCGGAAATAAGAAGAGATTTTTTAACCGGAAGATATGTTATTATCCGGCCGCCGCGCAAATACGACATTGAAAAAACCTTAGAAGAAAAAATAATGGAAAAAAAATCATTAAGAATGGCCGAATTATGTCCGCTTTGTCCGGGAAAAGAAGAATATACTCCAAAACCCGAACTTTATTCTAAAACATTAATCGGAGAAGAGTATATTAAAAGAAACAATATTTTATCCGATTGGGTCGTAAGAGTAATTCCCAATAAATTTCCTCTTTTAATGATAGAGGGAGAATCCAACAGCGCCACGGACATATTATTTACCTCAATGAGCGGAATCGGGGCGCACGAAATAATCGTTGACCACAGAAGCCATTGCGCGAAATTGCATCAATATTCCAAAGAAAATATCAAAAATATCATTAAAGCGGCTTCTTTGCGTCACGCAGACTTAAAAAATGATAAAAAATTAAAATATTTTCTGTTATTTAAAAATTACGGCGAAGAAACTGGCGCTTCATTATGCCATCCTCACTCTCAAATAATCGCCTTTCCATTCATACCTCCCAAAGCGCAATTAAAAATTCAGGCGTTCCGCGATTATAGCGACAGATTTAATAAATGCGTTCTTTGCGATTATTTAGAAAGAGAAATGAGTGATTACGGCGGCATACGATTTATTGAAAAAAACGAACATTTCATATCGTTGGCGCCATATGCTTCGGAGTGGGCGTATAAAATAATGATAGCGCCAATTTGCCATCATCCGTCTTGGGCTGGACAAATGAAAGACGCCGACATTTTAGAATCTTTTTCCTCCATCCTTGCTTCTTCCGCGCAAAAAATAAGCCGCGTAAAAAATAATGCGCCGTATAATCTGATATTTTTCAACAATCCTTACGATTCGTCCGATAACGCCAACGGCAAGCTGCACTGGCATCTGGAAATTATGCCCCAAATCCACCGCCAAAAAGGCACGGAACAGGCGGCGGAAATATACGCCAATCCAATATCGCCCGAAGAAGCGGCGGAGGTCCTGCGGAATATCCGCCTTAATAATTAAATTAAAAATTTCCAAAAATCAATCCGTCAAACAGCGGATTGATTTTTTTTTATAAATCAATTAGAATTAAATAATCATATTTATTAAAATTGGGTTCTATAGTATCCTAATCATCTATGCCGCCGCGGCAAGACAATATAAGATAAGAAAGGATATAAATCAAATCAATGAAATCAATATTTGCTTTTTTAAAAGAATTGATTGAAATCATAGCCATTTCTCTTTTGGCGGTTTTTTTAATAAGAAGTTTTTTAATACAGCCCTTTTTCGTAAAAGGCGCCAGCATGGTTCCCAGTTTTGAAAATGGCGATTATCTAATAGTGGACGAACTAACTTACAGATTCAGGAGTCCGGAACGCGGAGAAGTAATAGTGTTTAAATTTCCTTTAGACACGGGTAATTATTACATAAAAAGAATTATCGGGATTCCCGAAGAAACCGTTGAAATAAAAAACGGTCAAATTATAATTTCCAATTCTTCTTATCCCGATGGATTTATATTGCAAGAATCATACCTTGAGCAAAATAGGCAAGGCGGTTCTAATTTAAAAATAACTTTATCTTCCGATGAATACTTTGTAATGGGCGACAACCGCAATTTTAGCTATGATTCCCGCAGCTGGGGCGCCCTGAAAAAAAATCTTATTATAGGAACGGTAAGATTAAGAGCCTGGCCGATTAAATCATTTTCTGTTTTTGAAAAAGCGCCATCTTACTAAGAGACAAGAGACAAGAGACAAGAGACAAGAGACAAGAGACAAAATATAGGATATAGGATATAGGATATAGGATATAGGATAATATTATTTCCCTAAATTCTATGCCTTATATTTTTTTATTACCTTGTCCCGTAAAAGAAAAGAATCAAATTATAAAAATAGCCGCAAAGAAAAAACAAAGCGGAAACAAATTTTCCAAGCGCCCCGAGGAATGCCGGATATTTTGCCGGAAGATATGACATTGTGGAACAAGATAGAAAAAATAACCAAAGAGGCTGGCCGATTTTACAGATTTTTGCCGATCAAAACCCCTCTTTTAGAAAACGCCAATATTTATGCGGTAAGCGCCGACGCATCCAGCGACATTATCAATAAACAGCTCTTTTCCTTCAAAAGCCGCGGCGGCGAAAATTTAGCATTAAGACCCGAAGGCACGGCATCTATCGCGAGAGCGCACATTGAACACGGATTGTCCAATTTTTATTATCCGGCTAAATTTTTTTACTTGGGCCAGATGTATCGCTATGAAAGGCCGCAAAAGGGAAGATTCCGGGAATTTTATCAAGCGGGATTTGAAGTATTCGGATCAAACGACCCCGCTTACGATGCCCAGATAATTTTAATCTGCGCCAAAATACTTGAAGATTTAAAAATAAAAGATTTTAACATCCAAATTAACAGCATCGGCTGCGCTTCCTGCCGCAACGGAATCAAAAACAAAATAAAAAAATATTATCAGAGGAAATTAAAAAACGCCTGTCCGGACTGCCAAAAACGATACAAGGAAAATGTTTTTCGACTGTTGGATTGCAAAAACGAATTCTGCGCCGAAATCAAAAAATCCGCGCCGATAATTCTGGATTATCTTTGTAAAAACTGCCACAATCATTTTAAAGAAGTTTTGGAATATTTAGAGCACGCGGAACTTCCCTACGTCCTAAACAACCACTTAGTCCGCGGATTGGATTATTACACCAAAACCGTTTTTGAATTATGGCCGTCCGAAGAATCGTTTCCAAACATAGATCCGTCCAATTATTCTTTCGGAGGAGGAGGCCGTTTTGATTATTTAACGGAAATACTCGGCGGCAAAGCGACCTTTGCCGTTGGAGGCGCTTTGGGAATAAACCGCATACTGGAATTTTTAAAAGAAAAACAAATAAAATTTCCTTTGTCCGAAAAACCTAAAATTCTTCTTGTTAATTTAGGAACTCTGGCTAAAAGAGAATCCTTCAAACTTCTGGAAAAATTCCGCAAAGAAGGAATTTTTGTGGCGGAGTCATTTGCCAAAGAAAGCATAAAATCCCAGCTTAAAATGGCAGACAAAGAAAATATTCCATTTACTTTAATTTTGGGACAAAAAGAAGTTTTAGACAAAAGTATTATTATCCGAGACATGACAAGCGGAGCCCAGGAAACCGCGCCAATGGAAAAAATTATAGAAATAACAAGAAAAAAAATCAGATGATTAAATATGATTGTATTTTTTGCAAAATCGCAAATAAAGAAATTGTCTCCGAAATTATTTACGAAGATAAAAATTCTTTGGCTTTTTTAGATATTCATCCAATAACTTTAGGGCATGCCATGGTCATTCCCAAAATTCACGCAGAAAATATTTTAAAGCTACCAAATAAAATAATAGGCCCCCTGTTTTCCGCAGTTCAAAAAACCGTAAAAATATTATCAAACTCGCTTTTACCAGACGGATTTACTATTGGAATAAATCATGGTAAAAATGCCGGGCAGGCAATAGACCACATTCATATCCACGTATTGCCAAGATTCAGAAGCGACGGCGGCGGCTCCATTCATACAATAGTCAAAAATCCGCCCAAAAAATCAATAAAAGAAGTGGCGAAAAAAATAAGAAATTTTTAAACCGCCACATAAAAAATATAGAAAATAGAAAGTAGAATAAATCCTAAATTATTCAGATCAACAATGGATCCGCCGCGGGCGGAAAATTCTTAATTCTAAATTCTTATTTATTCAATGAGTATTGCATCAAAACGAAAACCGGGAGAATCCATGTCGGCTTTTTTGCGTCGATTTTCCCGAAAAGTTCAACAAAGCGGCGTTCTCTTAGAGGCAAAAAAAAGGCGATTTCTTAAGCCGCCTAAAAATAGAAATACCCGAAAAACATCGGCATTGAGACGGGAAACAATAAAAAAAGAAGTTGAAAGGCTAAAAAAACTGGGGATTGAAAAAAAATGATAAACATCATTGATTTATCCGCCGCTTCCTCGCCAAAAATAAAAAAAAATAAATTAGCCAATGCCGTTTTTTTAATCATAAAACTGCTAAAAATCAAAAATGGCAATTTAAATATTAACTTTATTTCCGCCTCACGAATGCGGTATCTAAATAGAAAATGCCGCCGCAAAAATAAAATTTCTTCAATTTTATCTTTTACAGAGCCATTTTTCTTTATCTTCCATTTTTTTTGCCTGTCTATTTTGGCCGTGCGTAA
>CAYTHZ010000020.1:0-12443 GCA_964437745.1 uncultured Candidatus Saccharibacteria bacterium | reverse complement strand
GAAACTGCTGAGGGCGATTTTCGGGGAAAAAGCAAGAGAAGTTAAAGATACTTCTTTGCTTTTGCCTCACGGGAAAAAAGGAAGAGTCGTTTCGGTGAAAGTTTTTTCCCGGGCAAAAGGGGACAAGCTTGAGCCCGGCGTGATAAAAAGAATTCAAATTGAAATTGCCCAACTTAGAAAAATCACTGCTGGCGACAAATTAGCCGGTCGTCACGGAAATAAAGGAGTGATTTCCAAGGTTTTACCCGAAGAAGAAATGCCTTTTTTAGAAGACGGGACTCCGGTAGACATTATTTTAAACCCTTTGGGCGTTGCCTCCCGTATGAATATCGGCCAAATTTTGGAAACCCATCTCGGCTGGGCGGCTAAAAAATTAGAATACAGGGCGCAAGTCCCCCCATTAGCTCTTGCCACAGAAAAACAAATCAAAAATGAATTAAAAGCAGCGGGACTTCCCGAGGATGGCAAAGTAAATCTCTATGACGGCAGAACTGGCGAATCATTTGATCAAAAAGTAACCGTAGGCTACATATATATGATGAAGCTAGTGCATCTCGTTGAAGACAAAATTCACATGCGATCCACCGGTCCTTATTCTTTAATCACCCAGCAGCCATTGGGAGGAAAAGCCCAGCTTGGGGGCCAAAGATTCGGAGAAATGGAAGTATGGGCTCTTGAAGGATACGGCGCGGCTCATACGCTTCAAGAAATGATCACTATTAAATCCGATGATGTTATCGGAAGAGCCGCATCTTATGACGCTATAGTTAAAGGAGAAAAAATCCAGGCTCCTAACATTCCCGCGTCGTTTAATGTTTTAGTCAACGAATTAAAATCATTGGGATTATCAATAGAATTAAAAAAAGAAGAAAAATAAAAATCAATCTACAGACTACAATCTGCGGGTTGCGGCATTGAGATGGTTACAAAACTGTTTCTGCTGCAATTTGCCATTTTCCGCCACAGCCCATAGTCAGTAGTCAGTATTCAAGCCTTGCTCGATTTTACATCCATTTCCATCAAACTTGCCTCGCCTCAAAATATTTTGGGGTGGTCGCATGGCGAAATAACCAAACCGGAAACAATAAATTATCGCACTCAAAAACCGGAAAAAGACGGTTTATTTTCCGAAAGAATTTTCGGTCCGACCAAAGACTGGGAATGCTATTGCGGAAAATATCGGCGCGTCAGATATAAAGGAATAATCTGCGATAAATGCGGAGTAGAAGTAACCCATTCCAAAGTGCGCCGAGAAAGAATGGGACATATCAATTTAGCCGCCCCCGTCGCTCATATTTGGTTTTTACGAAGTATTCCCTCCAGGATAAGTATAATGCTCAACTTACCGATGCAAGCGCTGGAAAAAGTAATTTATTACATAAATTACATTATTACTTCGGTTGACGAAGAAAAGAAACAAGCGCTGGAAAACCAACTGGAGAAACAATATCAATCCCGCACGAAATCCACCGACAAAAATAAAAAACTGCAATTAGAAGTAAATGAATCTTATAAAAAAGCCAAATTAGAAATTGCTAAGCTGAAACCTCTTTCCATAATTTCGGAATTAGACTATTACAATCTCAGCATGAAATACAGCGATGTTTTTGAGGCGGATATTGGCTCCGAACCAATCAAAAGATTGCTGGAAAAAATAAATTTAAAAACTCTTATACGGCATTCAATCAAAGAATTAAAAGATTCCAGAACAGAAACGGAAAGAAAAAAAATCCTGATGCGGCTTAAACTTTCAAAAAACTTATTAAAAAAAAATCTGCGTCCGGAGTGGATGTTTTTTGACGCCTTACCGGTGCTTCCTCCCGATTTACGCCCGATGGTAGCCTTGGAAGGCGGCCGTTATGCCACTTCCGACTTAAACGATCTTTACCGCCGCGTTATAAACCGCAATAATCGTTTAAAAAAACTGCTCCATCTCAAAGCGCCGGAAGTAATAATAAAAAATGAAAAACGAATGCTGCAAGAAGCAGTAGACGCTTTAATAGATAATTCCGCAAGACAAGGCACCAACCAACCGATGTCCGCCGCTCAAAAAAGGCCGCTAAGGTCACTGACGGATATGCTAAAAGGAAAACAAGGAAGATTCAGGCAGAATCTTTTAGGAAAAAGAGTTGATTATTCCGGCCGCTCTGTCATTGTTGTCGGGCCGGAATTGAACTTCGGCGAATGCGGATTGCCAAAAATAATGGCATTGGAATTATTCAAACCCTTTGTCATCCAAAATCTTATTCAAAAAAATATCGTATATAATATTAAAGCCGCAAATCACTTGATACAAGAAGCGCCTCCGGAAGTCTGGGAAGCGTTAGAAGAGGTCATTGAGGGACGCTATGTTCTTTTAAATAGAGCGCCGACCCTTCATCGCTTAAGCGTCCAATCATTTAAACCGGTATTAATAGAAGACTTGGCCATCCGCATCCACCCATTAGTATGTTCAGCGTTTAACGCTGATTTTGACGGAGATCAAATGGCCGTCCATTTACCTTTAACCGAAGAGGCTCAAACAGAAGCCAGGGAAATAATGTATTCTAAATTAAATTTATTAAAACCGGCGACCGGCGACCCGGTCATAGCTCCTTCGCAGGATATAATTTTAGGCTGTTATTATTTAACCAGAATCAACGAAAAAGAAGATTTTAAAAATAAAATTTTTTCGCCGGAAGAAGCAATATTTGCTTATGAAATGAAAATGATCAAGCTTGATTCTAAAATAAAAATAAAAGAGTCTGGTAAAAAAGAAAACAGTATTATTTCTACGTCTGTTGGCCGAATTATCTTTAATTCAACTTTTCCCGATAACTATGATTTTATTAACGATTTAATAACTAAGCCAAAATTATCCAAAATTTGTTCTAATCTTATTGATAAATACGGCGTTGAACGGGCGGCTGAAATTGTGGATAAAATTAAAAATATCGGATATGTTTACGCAACTAAATCCGGCATCAGTTGGGGACTAAATGACCTCACTATTCCAACCGAGAAAAAAAATATTATGACAAAAGCCCAAGCCAAAATTGACCGCGCAAACGAACAATACCAAAAAGGACTGTTAACCGCTAAAGAAAAACAAACCAAATCAATTGAAATATGGAAGCAGGCTAGTTCAAGCATAGCGGATTTAATTCCTCATTCTCTTGACAAAACCGGCCCCGTATATGCGATAGTTAATTCCGGCGCCCGCGGCTCATGGGCTCAAGCATCGCAGATGGCTGGCTTGAAAGGATTAGTGCAAAATCCGAAAGGCGAAATTATTGAATTGCCTGTTAAATCTTCTTTCAAGGAAGGATTTAATGTGTTGGAATACTTTATTTCAACTCACGGCGCGCGCAAAGGGTCAACCGATACGGCTTTGAAAACTTCGTCCGCCGGCTACCTGACAAGGCGCTTGGTAGATGTGGCGCAAGATGTCGTTATAAGAGAAATTGACTGCCAAACCAAAGAAGGAATAATTATTAACAGAAACGACGGAAAAGAATTCGGACATTCTTTTATAAGCCGCCTTTTTTCCCGAACCGCCATCAACGACCTTAAAATCGGCAAAAAAACGATCATTAAAGCCGGAGAAATTATTGATAAAAAAACCGCTGAAGAAATAGACGCTTCGGAAATCCAAGAAGTTATCGTTAGATCCCCCATTGCTTGTAAAACTCTTTACGGAATTTGTTCCAAATGCTATGGTTATGATTTAGGCCATAATCAACTAATCAAAGAAGGACAAGCCGCAGGAATAGTGGCAGCTCAAGCAATCGGAGAGCCGGGCACCCAGCTCACAATGAGAACCTTCCATTACGGCGGGGTTGCCGGAACTGACATTACTCACGGCCTTCCCAGAGTGCAGGAAATTTTTGAAGTGCGGCCGCCCAAAAGCGAATCTTTAATTTCCGAAGTATTCGGAAAAATCAAAAAAATAGATATCGTTGGAACGGATAAAATCATTACTATTGAAACAAAAAAACAAAACGCGGAAGTTGAAACCAAAAAACCAAAGCTTAGAAAAAATAAAAAAGAAAAAACAGAAAAAGAAACAATTGAATATCGCGTTCCTAAATCAATCCAGATATACGTTAAAGAAAATGAAGAAATTATCCCGGGCCAACAGATAACCGAAGGTCACATCAATCTCCGCAAACTGCTTAAGGCCGCGGGGCCTTGGGCGATTCAAAAATACATACTGCAGGAAGTTCAAAAAGTTTATATTTCTAATGGCACCAATATCAATAACAAACATATTGAAATCATAATCCGCCAGATGTTTTCCAAAGTTAAAATAAAATCCACGGGAGATAGCGATTTTGTTGTCGGAGAAATAGTGGAAAAATCCCGGCTCATAGAAGAAAATAGAGCGCTTACAAAAGCCAAAAAGAAGCCTGCCCTCGCCCAACAACTTGTTTTGGGAATTACCAAAGTAAGCTTAAAAAATGAAAGTTTTCTTTCCGCGGCATCGTTCCAAGAAACCGCGAGGGTTTTAATAGAGGCCGCCACCGAAAGACAGGCAGATAACTTAAGGGGCCTAAAAGAAAACGTAATAATCGGCCGTTTGATTCCCGCAGGCACCGGATATGGCAAAGAATATAAAAACCAAAATGGCAACAACAACAAGAAAGAATAATTGATTTTTTTATATTAAATTTTAGATATTAGAAATTAAAAATTTAGAAACATTCTAAATTCCAAATTCTAACTTCTAAATTATTAGACCTCTTGCAAAATAATATTTTTGGCTAATTTCCGTAAATTTTGGCTGCGGCTTTGCAAAAATTTCTTGAAATATATTTCATATATTCCTGCGAAATTTTTGCTTCGCCTCGCTCAAAATTTCCTGAAAATTATCTCAAAAGCTTATTCTGCAAGAGGCCTATAACAAATGGGAGGCGTACCTACTAAACATAGAACTAAATCAAAAGTCGGGCATTCGCGTTCGCATCTTGCTTTGCGCAAAAAAAATTTCACTTACTGCGGCAACTGCAAAGAACAAATAATGCCTCATCAAATTTGCCGCAATTGCGGTTATTTTAAGGGTAAACAAATAATTGACGTATTCAAAAAATTATCCAAAAAAGAAAAGAAAAAGAAAGAAAAAGAATTAGCGGAAAAACAAAATTAATAAACAGACTACCGACCACAGACTACAGCTAAAAAATTAAACGGGCTGCGGGCTGTGGGCCGTAGGCCGTAAGCCAAAATTGAGCACTCGTTCCCTCGCCCGCTCCATAGTTCTTCAAACGCTCTTTGAGTGGGATTTTTACAATAGGCACGCGATAGAAAATAAAAAAACTGTCAATCTTGCAGATTTGCTGGAGAAAAACATAAAAGAATTCGGCGAAGGAATGGATAATCCTGATTTTACTTTTCGCCTAACGCAGGGAGTTATAGAAAATAAAGAAAATTTGGACAAAATAATCACGGATACCGCTCCGGAATGGCCCATAGACCAAATTAATCTAATTGATAAAAATATCCTGAGAATGAGTCTCTATGAATTACTTTTCGGAAACTACGAAGAAGTGCCTCCAAAAGTGGCTATTAACGAAGCCATAGAAATCGCAAAAAACTTTGGCGGCGAAACTTCCGGAAAATTTATCAATGGCGTTTTGGGAACCGTATACCGTGAAATCGGAGAGCCCGGCAAAGATTTTCAAAAAGAAAACTTTGCGAAAATAATTTGCGCCGGCGGCATTATCTATCGAAAAGAAAGTGAAATTTATAAAATAGCCCTTATTCTTGATCGCTTTGGATACTGGACTCTGCCGAAAGGAGAAATTGAACCGGACGAAAACATAGAAATCGCCGCCCAAAGAGAAATAACCGAAGAAATAGGAATTAACAATCTTGAATTAATATCCAAAATAGGCGAAGTTAAATATTTTGCGGCGCCATCGGAAGTAAAACCGGCATCCATCAAAACCGTTCACTATTTTCTTTTTAAAACCGAGCAATCAGAATTAACGCTATCCCAAAGTCCGGGAATAACCGACGGAAAATGGTTCTCGCCGGATGAAATAAAAGATTTAAAAAAATACCAAGATATAGAAAATATTATAGAAAAAGCCAAAGAAATAATATTAAAATGAATTTTGCCTACGGCTTATAGACTATGGGCGACGGTCCAAAATGCCGCAGACAATAGTCTATGAACCATAGCCCAAATTATTATGCTTCTTCCAGATTTTTCCACATTGGAAGCCAACCTTGGCATTAAATTCAATAATCAAGATCTTTTAAAACAATCATTCACCCATCGCTCCTACCTAAACGAAAATCCTTTCTGGCCTCTTTTCCATAACGAAAGATTGGAATTCTTGGGAGATGCGGTGTTGGAAATAATAGTCACCGAATATCTCTATCATCAATTTCCCGAAACGCCGGAAGGACAACTGACTAATTTCCGCGCCGCCCTAGTTAACTCTTTAAATCTTTCCGAAACCGCGGATTCATTGCGCTTTAATGATTTTATTTTACTTTCAAAAGGAGAGTCAAAAGAATCCGGCCGTTCGCGCCAATATATATTAGCCAACACTTTTGAAGCTTTTATTGGCGCTTTTTATTTGGACCAAAAATATGACGCTGTTAAATCATTTCTGGAAAAAAACTTGTTGTCTCAAATTAAAACAATAATATCAACCGGAAAATATAAAGACGCTAAAAGTCTTTTTCAGGAAAAAGCTCAAGAAAAAATCGGCATTACTCCGTCTTATCAAGTTTTAGAAGAATGCGGACCAGACCATAATAAAACATTTGTTGTCGGACTTTTTTTGCAAGACAAATTGATTGCCAAGGGCCAGGGTCCGTCTAAACAATTAGCAGAAACAGAAGCAGCTCAAAACGCCCTGTCAACGCACGACTGGAAACATTAAACATTGAGATTAAGTTATAAAATTATAAAGTTGTTAAGCCGTAAAGTTGTAAAGTTATAAAGTTCTAATATCCGCATGCCATTCTTAAATAAATTAGAAATTGCCGGATTTAAATCATTCGCCGATAAAAGTTATTTGGAATTTAAAGAAGGAATAACCGCCATTGTCGGACCCAACGGTTCCGGAAAATCTAATATTGTTGAAGCCTTCAAATTCGTTCTCGGCGAACGGGAAGCAAAAAATCTTCGCTCCGAAAAAAGCGAAGATTTAATTTTTGCCGGAAACGAAAAGAAATCCCCCGCTCCCTTCGCCGAAGTAAAAATAACTTTTGATAACAGCCAAAAACTATTGCCGGCGGATTATGAAGAAATAGAAATAAAAAGGAAAATAAATAAAGAGGGGCTATCGGATTATTTTCTGGCAAAATCGCAAGTTCGCCTCAAAGACATAATTGAAGTATTATCCAAAATAAAATTGGGCACAAAAGGATTGGGAATCGTCAATCAAGGAGAAGCCGATAATATTTTAAAAGCCGGCCCGCAGGAACGAAAAATAATGATCGAAGAAATATTGGGGCTAAAACATTATCAAATCAAAAAACAAGAAGCATCAAGACAGCTTGAAGCCGCTAAAGAAAATATAGAAAAAGCAAACGCTTTAATGGAAGAAATCTTGCCCCATTTAAGATCTTTAAAAAGACAAACTGCCCGCTGGGAAAAACGAAACCAGGTGGAAGAAAGCCTCCAACATCTGGAAATCCAATATTTCGGCCGCAGATTTTACGACCTTGAGAAAAATCGCTCTTTTTTATCTCCTAAAATAACAGATGCTCAAAAAAAACTGGAAGAAAACGAAAATAACATTAAGCAAATAGAAAATGACCTGTCCTTGCAAGAATCTAAAAATCCGTCCGAAAACGCAAAACTTCAAGAGATAGAAGCCCAAATTAACGCCTTAATGGAAGAAAAAAATAAATTATCTAGAAATTTAGGAAGAATTGAAGCAATCATCGAGGATAGAAAAAAAAGCTCTGCCTTGTCGCCGGCAAAAATCGCAATTTCATCTTTGCCGAAATTAAACATTTCGCTTCTGGCTTCAACCCTAAAAGCGGTAAAAAGCGACCTTTTAAACATCAAAGAGACCGGCGACATAGATTCCATCAAATTTAAACTGAACGAAATAATAAAAAAAATAGACGCCCTCTTTGAAGAGCCAAAAATCAATCAATTACCGCTGCAAGATGTCCAACCAGAAGAAGCAAAAATAAAATCAGAAATTGAATCATATCTAAAAGAACAAAAAACCATAGAAGACAATTTATCTAAAATAGCCGCCGCTATCAATGAACTCCAAAGCAAAATAAAAATAATTAAAGAAAATAATGAACTGCAAAACGCTTCTTTTTACAATCTCATCAAGAAAGCAGAATCTTTGCGCGCCGCCCAAAGAGAAAACGAACATCAATTAAACGAACTGCGGCTGGAAGAAGAAAAAGAAAAACTAAAAGAAGAAGACCTAAAAGAAGACCTAAGGCAGGCAAATTGGCAATTTGGCGATTTTATAAATAAAATAAAAAATCTGGCCGATTCAGACGAAATAAACATTGGCGAACTGGAGGAAAAAATTTACAAACTCCGGAGAGAATTGCAAGCCATAGGAGAAATAGACAACATGATAATGGAAGAAGCTAAAAGCGCGGAAGAAAGATATAATTTTCTGGAAAAACAACGCGGCGATTTAACGCAAGCAATAACCGATTTGGAAAAACTCATAGAAGAATTAACCGCGAAAATAGAAAAAGACTTAAAAAGCGGAATAGAAAAAATTAATCTAGAATTCACCAATTTCTTCTCGTTAATGTTCGGCTCCGGAAAAGCCAGGCTTCATTTCACCAAGATAGAAGATGAAAGCGAAGCAGAAGAAAATCCGCAAAATTCGGAAGAAATCAAAAATATAAAAAACCAAGAAGAAAAAATCAGCCGAAAAAAACCGGAGCCGGGAATAGAAATAAGCATTAATATTCCCAGAAAAAGAATTAAAAGCATAGAAATGCTTTCCGGAGGAGAAAAAGCGTTTACTTCCATTGCCTTGCTTTTTGCGATCGTCGCGGCCGCCGAACCTCCGTTTCTAATTTTAGACGAAATAGATGCGGCTTTAGACCAAAGAAACACAAAGATATTTACGAAAATACTTAAAGATTTATCCTCAAAAACCCAGTTTATTTTAATTACCCATAACAATATTACTATGGAGTCAGCCAATATCTTATACGGCGTCACCATGAGTCCCGAAGGAGTTTCCAAAATCCTCTCCCTGCGGCTTAACAAAGAATGAAAGAATAAAAATTCGTCCCGACATAGCGGGACGAATTTATTTTACTGATAATAAATCTTAACAATATCATTCAAAAAAATTAGGCCAACGATAAATTTGTTTTCATCAATAACTTTCAAAAAATCAACATTTGAATTTTTCATTTTTTTCAAAGCTGTCAACAAGTCATCATTTTCTTTACAATACGATTTTCCACTATCATAAAAATCATCAAATTCTTTCATAACATCTTTTACTTTTAAAGTTTCCAGCTTCTGTTTGAATATCAGCCCTTTCATTTCTTGCTTGCCCGCATATAAAATCCACCATACCAAAAACGGCGCCAATATAGAATTCTTAAATAAAAAAAGATATCCGCCGCCGACAACTCCAACCGCCACCGCTACCCCAAAGGCAATTTTTGTGGCTTTAATTTGATTTTTCAAAATCAGCCATAAAAACGACCGCAATATTCTTCCGCCGTCAGCCGGATAAACTGGCAATAAATTAAAACCTGCCAAAACAATGTTTACACCAATCATCGCCATTATAAATTTACCGATATTTTCTGAAACAGCGATTTCCATCCAGCCCAAGCACATAGCAGCGCCATATATTAATCCGGCGATCAAAATATTGGAAAGCGGACCAACAACGGAAATAATTAATTCGTGAACCGCTTTTTTAACGTCTTTGGTTATTTCCGCCACACCGCCACCCCAAAACAATGTTATATCCTTTACGGGGTACCCTAATTTATTGGCGAATATAGAATGGGACAATTCATGGATCAATATACAAACAAATGTCAACAAGCTGGCAATAATAGCGGCGGACGCTGTTTTAAGCAATGAATAAAAATAAAGATTAACTAAAACCAAAGAAATAATCCAGCTGGCGGCGATATTAATATTAAACGGCCCAATTTTTGCCACTCTCCATCTTTTCCCGATTCCAAACATTTCATCCTCCTTTATTATCGCGTAATTTTTGTTTAATAAATTTTAAAGATTTCTGTTATTTAATCATATTTTTATAAAAAGTCAATAATTAACTCTTGACTTTTTATAAAATATCGTTTATCATAAAAATAATTCTGTAGCGATTGTGTCGGTTGTGATAAACGAAAAGCAAGATTGCAGCTGATGCAAAAGTCGCGCTACGCCGAAAAGAAATAATTCTGGATAATTAAAATCTTGGAATCATACTCCGCGCGTCAGCGGGAGAGCAAATCCAGATGAGGGTTAATCCAGAAAAAGTAATGGCTACTAAATCAAGTGGCGCACCCGACCAAGAATTTCTTGAGTTTGTGGTTAAAGCTTTAGTCGACCATCCTGAAGATGTTATAATCGACCGGAAAGTCGACGAAATGGGCGTTCTTTTGTCATTGAAAGTAAACGCCAAAGATATGGGTCAAGTAGTTGGCCGCCAAGGTTCAACAGCCAGGTCTATCAGAACGCTGTTAAGAATCGTTGGAATCAAACACAACGCGCGAGTTAATCTCAAAATTGAAGAGCCGGAAGGCTCCACGCGAGAGCCTAGAAGAGGCAGAGACAGAGATATGGATAACTTAGACAACATCAGGCTCTAAAAAAATCAATCGGCTGCTCATTAGCCGATATCCCAAAAACAACAAGCCCCGCTATAACGGGGCTTGTTGTTTTTGGGATAAAACTTAAAAAGTTGAATTTTATTAAATCGGGATAACGCAAAAGCATAATCCTCTACGCCTTCGCCAACAATACCTTAAATTTTGAACCTTTGCTTTGCCCTTCGGATTCCGCCCAAATTTTTCCCCCATGCGCGTCAATAATTTCCTTGCTAATATAAAGGCCCAAACCAGAGCCGGAAACCTGTCTTTCGTCCACTCCGCGGGAAAATCTGTAAAATAATTTTTCTATCAATTCTTTGCTCATTCCTATCCCCGAATCGGAAATTTCCACTAAAATATTTTTATCGTCATAATGAGAATCAGTTCGCGCCCTCACCCATCCGTTATCGGTATATTTTATAGAATTATCAATCAAATTCCGGAAAACCTGGCTTAATTTGTAAGGATCGCCGTTAATATGCGCCCCTTGCAGAGCCGGTTCGTATATTAATTTTACATTTTTTCTTCCGGCGGAAAATTGGAAATCGTCCGTTATTTCTTTTAAAAATTTATTCAATTCAATTTTTTCAAAATTATAATGCATTTTTCCGTCTTCTATGCGCCCCAAATCCAAAAGATTATTCAATAAATCAATTAGTTTATTGGTGGCGGATTTAACTTTTAAAAAAACTTCTTGAATAGCCGGAAAATCTTTAATAGTGCTATCACCCACCAGAGAGGAATAACCCTTAATTGAAACCAAGGGATTTTTCAGCTGATGGGCGACAATAGAAATAAGCGCGCTTTTATAATTGCTTAATTTTTCTATTTCTTCGCGCTGTCTTACTTCTTTATAAACGCTGCGTATTAAAAATATTCCAAAAATAATCATTAGAACCAGAGTGACGCCGTTAATTATTGTTTCTTGGATGTTTCCCGAAAGTCCTAATCGGATAAAAAGAATAATCCAGATAGCGAAAGTTAGCAATTCGGTGGCGGCAACTTTAATATTAAAAAGCTGAGATTTAATAATTCCCACAACCAATAAAAATAGATAAATGAAAATCAAAGGAATGCCGACAGGAAGCATATTTACTCCAAACATTAATGGAAAAGAAGTGGCGCCGCCCATGAATGCTAAAACCGCTCCACATAAAATATATTTAATTTGAACACTTTTATAATCATATTGCTTATTAATGAACCTTGCCATTTCAAAAATAGTATAAACAAAAACGGCAAAATAATAAATTATAAATATTTGATATACTATTCCTGCCTGCGGCCAATACGGAAAAAATCCAATTTGCTTTACTTCCTTTAGGAAAAGATTTGACGGTAAAAAACTTAAAAAAATAACGGTTAAAACCAAAGAAAAAAATATCAGCCATTTTTTTCTTTTGTTTAATTCTAAAATTTTTAAAATCCAACGAAAATAAAAAAATGGGATAAAAATAGAAGCTGCTAAAAAAAATTTTATCCAGATTAAAGCCGCCTCCAAATCTTTAGCTAATAACCAGCCAACGCACAACAACCCCCAAGCGGCGCTAAATAAAGACAACCAAAAAAATTCTCTGTTTTCTTTTAATTTCCATCCCTTTATAGCAATCCAAACTCCAAACAATAGCGAAGACAAACCATTAATTAAATATGAAAATATAAAA
>CAYTHZ010000019.1:9866-12702 GCA_964437745.1 uncultured Candidatus Saccharibacteria bacterium | reverse complement strand
TCCATTAAAAATTTATCCCGTTATAACTATTATAGCTATGGCGGGATATTTTTTTGCATTGCAATATTTTCAATTTCATTTTATATGGCTTAATTCTTTTAGAGATTGAATTGATCGAAAAAGGGGATTTTTTATTTGTTTGCCGCGTTGTTTTAAGTTATAATTTTAATAGATGAAAATAACAAGCAACCGAAATGATTATTGGTGAAAAAAATAATAAATTAATAGAACCCATCTCAAAAATGCATTCGGGCCGTAATCGGCGAATTTCTGCTGCGACTGCCTTCTTGAAATTCGCCGTATTTTCCAAATACGGCTCATTCCTGCGGCAGCGGTCTCGCGACGAAATTCGTTCGATTTCATCCTCAAAGCCATTTTTGAGATGGGTTCTAATTTTTTTCGGTACGATTACCGTTGTGTTGTTATTTTACGCTTTTATTTTAGGAAACATTATTTTTGCCGCGGACGGTTCGGGCACGAATTCCGTGTCTCCTAATTCCGTTTTACAGGGTTCATTCGGAAATACTTTGAATTTTTCTTTGGTCGCGGAAGAAACTATGGATTCCGGGGAGTTTTCCATTGGCGTGCCGGCCGGGTGGTCCGCACCCCAGGGATTGCCGAATTTGGCGGGTTATACAGAAATAGTTTCCGAAAATGGCGGAATAACGGCGAAGGTGGAAGATAGCGCCGATAGTACAAACGGCTGGTTTGCGGGCTCCGCTTGTTCGGGCGGCTTATTTGCGGATTCAATCGTAAAAAGAGAAGGCGGCGCGGCTATCAAGTGCGTTAATGGCAACGAAAGAGTTAATGATGTATGGCACAAAAATATTTCTTCCGAAAATTGGTCCGGCTACAGCCATGCGGCGTTTTGGATCCGTTCAACGGCTTCCATTCCTAGCCCCCAACTTCGTTTTGCTTATGACAACAATGCCAATCTTTCAAGTCCGATTGAAGAAATAGCTTTCGGCCAGACTATTCCGGCGAATACATGGACTTACGTTATTTTGAGTTTTAGAAACACAAATCGCGGCTCAATTAACAGCTTCGGTTTTGTAATCAGGACTAACGCAGGATTGGACAACCAGAATGTTTGGATAGACGACGTTCTTTTAGGTCCTTCCGCTCCTGATTTTTCGGCCGTCGGAAATATCAAAATAAGGATTCTTAAACTTTCGGCCGGACAGGGATTTTCCGTTATTTACGGAAGCGGCGGGGGAACAAACGGAGTTGTCGCTCCGGAAATTACGGGCGATTATGTCTTTTTAACCAAGTCAAGGAATTCTGATTCCGGCGAACTAGTTCCGATAGCCGCTTCTCCGGTGGTCGCGGTACTTCCAATTATCCAAAAGAGATTTTTTTCAACCGTAGTTTTTTCCGGACGGGCTTTCCCTGGAGCCGAATTGTCCGCTACTGCCCAGGATGGATTTATGGACGTTGTGATTAAAAAAGAAACGGTTAAATCGCCGGCAGGAGATTTTGAAATAAGATTTGACAGCGTTCCTCTGGCTTCGGAGCCGCGCTCGTTCGCTTTGGTAGGGCGCGATAAAGATGGCAGATTGACTCAAGTAAAAATATTCAACGTTCAAACTTTGGCGCCGCTCATTATAAGCGATATTATAATGTCTCCGACTTTAGGATTGGTGAAAAGCGCCGCAAGCCGCGGAGATTTTTTGAATATTGTTGGATATGCCGCTCCTTTAAGTAAAGTTGAGTTAGAAATAGATTCGGTCAAAAAAGAATTGGTATCCGACGAAAATGGGTTTTATAATTTTCTTTTTGATACTAAAATTATTCCTGTTGGTAATTGGACGGCAAGGGCTATTCAAACGGATAAATATGGAAAAAAGAGCGATTTTTCCTTATCAAAAACATTTGTCATTCACAGGTTTTTTAATCCCCAGATGGATTTTAACAATGATGGTATAATAGATATAAGCGATTGGAGCATATTTTTGTCGCTTTGGAATTCGCCGGGCGCGGCAGACAAGATTGATTTAAATGGCGACGGAAAAGTTGATGTGTCCGATTTCAGCATACTCTTGTCGGCTCTTAAAAAAATATACGATTAAAGATAGAAATCCGCGCGCTTACCTGCCTGCCGGCAGGTAGGCGCCCGCGGTTTAGAAGAAATATAAAAACCGGTAAAATTAAAATGGGAAAAATTATCAAAATTTTATATTTACTAAGAAACGTTGATATTAAACTAATCTGCGTTAAAACTAAAAAATTTTTATTAGTGTTTATTGGCGTTGCTTTGTTGGCGTGTTTTAGCGGAATACGGACGGTTTCGGCCGCTTCTTTTTATTTGATTTCCGATAAAATGGAAGTTATTGCTGGCGACAGTTTGTCGGTGATCGTAAACGTTGACAGCGAGGGTGCGGCAATCAACGCCGCGTCCGCCAAAATATCTTTTCCCAAAGAAATTTTAGAAGTGTCGGAAGTTGACAAAAGCGGTTCTATTTTTAATTTTTGGCTTACGGAACCGTCTTTTTTCAACGAAAAAGGAGAAATAAATTTTATCGGCGGATCGGCGAGCGGTTTTTCCGGAAGGTCTTTGTATATTATAAAAATTATTTTTAAGATTAAAAACCCAGGACAAGCAGATTTGTCTTTTAACGAGGGAGCCGTTACCGCGGCTGACGGAACGGGAATTAATATTTTGTCCAATATGAAGGGTATGCGCGTTTCCGTCCCCTCCAAAGAAGAGCTGATTTCGCCGTCCGCGGTTTCGCCTTTGACGACAACCCTGGCTGTTTCGCCCTCTTTGCCGTTGTCGGAGGTTTTGCCTCTTCCTACTCCTGCGCCTATTATTCGCCAGCCAGTTATAGCTAAAAAG
>CAYTHZ010000019.1:0-9856 GCA_964437745.1 uncultured Candidatus Saccharibacteria bacterium | reverse complement strand
ATCCGAGTGCCTTTGTATTCTAATCCCGACACGTGGCACAATTTTTCTTCCAAATTTGTTGCCAGCTGGGATTTGCCGGAGGATGTCAGTTCCGTGGCAACAGCCTTGAACAAAAATCCCGACGATTCTCCGATAATGGCCAAAGGTCTTTTTGATAACGAAAATTTTAATCCGTTAGAAGACGGCATTTGGTATTTGCACGTGAGATTCAAGAATAATGTCGGCTGGGGTCCTGCCGCCCATTATCGTTTGGCGATAGATGCGATTCCGCCGCTTCCTTTTGAAATTAAAAGCAGCGAAGGGCCGCGAACGGACAATCCCAGCCCCGCGATTACTTATAAAGCCGTTGACCAGCTTTCCGGAATAGATTTTTATTCCATCAGAATCGGAAGCGGAAATTTGATAAATACTAATGACGCCGATTATGTTTTGCCTTTGCAATCTCCGGGAAAGCACTTAATCAGGGTTAATGTCCGAGATAAAGCGGGGAACGCGACGGAAAAAACCTTGGAATTGGAAATACTACCTATTGTTTCCCCGTCAATTTTTTCCGTAAGCAAAAATATATTCGTCGGAGAGGGGGAGTTGGCAATTTCTGGAAAAACGTTGCCGCTTTCAGAGGTGATTTTATACATAAAAGAGAAAAAAGGAAAACCTGTTTATTCTGCTGTTGTTGGCGGAGACGGCGATGGAAATTGGGCGGCTATATTAGATTATTCTTTAAAAAAGGGAGAATATTTTATTGAGGCAACTGGCCGGGACAGCCGTGGAGCTTTGAGTTTGCCGGTCAAGTCGGAATTATTCCGCGTTCGCGAAAAGCCGCTTTTAGTTATTTCTGGGATTGGGATAGTTGCGTTATGGTTTTATGTTGGATTGGTTGCTGTTTTATTGATTGGCATAGCGGCGGGCTGGATTGCGGCAAAGATTGAGAAAAAACAGCGCGGCCGAAAAGCTTTGATTGCCGAACGGGACGCGGGCAACCTTTTTCAATTAATTGAAAAAGATTTGGAAAGGATTTTGGCAAGTTTTTCCGATAAAAAAATTGACGAAAGAGAGCTTGAAGAAATAAAATTTTTGGCAAATCAAGCCAAAGATGCCATTGGAAAAATGAAAAAATATATTATTAAAAATATAAAAGAGATTGGCGATTAAAATATTTTACCAAATACGGATTTTTACGAATATACCAATTTATATTTGTAAATTTGTAATTTATTTGTATTTTTTATAAAAATGAAAATTCTTATTGTTGAAGACGAGGAGGCGCTGGCCAAGGTGCTGAAAGAAAAATTTGAAAAAGAAAATTTTGAAGCGCGGCTGATAAAAAATGGCGACGAAGCTGTTTCTGCCGCATTAGATTTAATGCCTGACATAATTCTTCTGGATTTGATATTGCCCCAAAAAAACGGCATAGAAGCGCTGAAAGAATTAAAATCGCACATGGTTTCAAAAACCATACCCGTTATTGTTTTATCCAACCTTGATTCCGACGCGGACATTAAAACCGCCCTTGCCTGCGGCGCCGCTGATTATTTCGTTAAAACCCAGCATCCGATTTCCGAAGTGGTGGAAAAAGTAATAAATTTTTTAGAAAATCCCAAGCCGTCTCCTTATTTGTGTCCGTAGATTAGTATGAAATGCCATTTTTGTAATTTTTTTGCAAAATTGAAAATCGGGACTAAATTGATAATAGGCGCGCTGCTCATAGTTGTCATTTCTTTGGTTTTTATTGATTATTTTTATTATAATTATTATGAAAATAATTTAAAAGCTCACGCTTTAGATAATTTAGTTTTGGTTGCTGACGAAAAAAAGAGCCAAGTTTTTGATTTTTTGAGGCGAATTAGCGCCATAACAATAGATTTTTCCTCTGACAATTTCATTAAAAACAGCGTTAAAGAAATTATTTCCGGCAACGAATCGGCCGTGCGCGAATTGAATGCGTATTTATCAAGCGCGCAAGCGTTAATAGATAAGTCTATTGTCGGAATAAATATAATTAATTCCGATGGATTTATTATTGCTTCTACGGCAGATAGCGAAATTGGGATTAATGAACTTGAGAATAATTATTTTTTAAAAGCAAAAGATCTTGATCGAGGTAGCGCGTATATAGGCGATGTTGAGTTGTTGCATCATTTTGGTTTTAACGTGGCGGGGTTTGCTGTTGCGACGCCGCTAATTGACGGAGACGCAGGAAATAAGAAATTAGGAGTTATTGTAAATTATATCAATGCGAAAGAGTTAAGCTTGATTTTATCGGGACCAGCGCGTGAAGCGAAAATAGTCGGAGGAAAATTATTTAGCACGAAAAAATTAGAATTAAAAAAAATCTTTGAGGCGTATTTGGTTAATCAGGGCGGATTAATGATTACGGAGTCGAGATTTATTGAAAATTCTGTTTTAAAACAGAGGGTAGATACTATTCCTGTAAAAAATTGCCTTAATTATAAAGAAACTAAGGGTAATTATGAGAATTATTTGGGGATTAAGGTGATCGGAGTTTCAGCGTGTGTTGATGGCTGGACTTTAATTCTGGAAATGGAAGAACAAGAAGTTTTTTCTGAGATGGCAAATATTAAAAGAAGCATGATTTTAATGTTGGCGCTGATAATGATTTTTATTGGCTTGGCCGTGTTTTATTTCGTAAAAGAAACGCTTCGTCCCTTGAAAGCATTATCGGAAGCAGCGAAAAAAGTTGGAGAAGGAGATTTAACGCAAGAAGTAAAAATTGGATTTTACGACGAAGTCGGCCAATTGGCGGAAGTTTTTAATAAAATGACGCATCAGTTGCGAGAATCGTATGCTCATTTGGGGCAACAGGTTGAAGAACAAACGGCGAATTTGCAAAAATTTAAACTGGCAGTGGAGAACACTTCTGATCATATTATAATTACGGATTCTGATGCCAGAATTTTATACGCCAATAAGGCGGCGGAAAAAACAACAGGATATTTAATAGGGGAGATGATCGGTAAAACGCCGTCTTTATGGGGCAAAGAAATGCCTTTAGAGTTTTATCAAAAAATGTGGAAAACCATTAAAACCGATAAAAAAGTTTTTAACGAAGAAATCACTAATAAAAGAAAAAATGGAGAAAAGTATGACGCCGAGGTCAGCATTTCTCCTATTTTAGACAAAGCTGGGAATCTTGTATTTTTTGTCGGGATAGAAAGAGATATTACTCATCGCAAAGAAGTTGATCGCGCCAAAACAGAATTTGTTGCTTTAGCCTCTCATCAGTTAAGGACTCCGCTTACGATTATTAATTGGTATTCAGAGATGCTTTTATCGGAAAATTTCGGAACCATTGCCGGAAAACAAAAAGAATATCTGGAGGAAATTTACAATACAAATAAGCGATTGGTAAAGTTGGTAAACGCCTT
The DNA here is from genome assembly GCA_964437745.1 of uncultured Candidatus Saccharibacteria bacterium. Classification (GTDB taxonomy): domain Bacteria; phylum Patescibacteriota; class Minisyncoccia; order UBA6257; family CAYTHZ01; genus CAYTHZ01. The sequence continues at coordinate 6,470 of CAYTHZ010000019.1, read as the reverse complement.
GTTAAATGTTTCACGCATTGACATGGGAACTTTTGCCGTAGATCCGGAAATAATTGATTTAAAGGAAATAGTCGAAAGCGTTTTTGACGAATTTAAATTGTCTTTGCAAGATAAAAAAATAGAAATAAAAACTGATTTTGCTGACGATTTGCCGAAAATATCCGCCGATAAAAAGCTTATAAGAATTATTTTTGAAAATTTAATTTCCAATTCTATTAAATATACTCCGAAAATGGGGAAAATAAACGTTTCTGTCAAACCGAAAGACAACGATATTTTGATTATGGTTGCCGATACCGGTTGCGGCATACCCAAAAATCAGCAAGATAAGATTTTTACCAAATTGTTTCGCGCCGATAATGCTCGGGAAATAGACACAACCGGAACCGGGTTGGGCCTTTATATTGTTAAGTCGGTGATAAATTACGCCAATGGAAAAATTTGGTTTGAATCAAAAGAAGGCAAGGAAACCATTTTTTATATAACCATTCCGAAGTCCGGTATGGCAAAAAAAGAAGGATTAAAAGGGCTTATTGGATCGAAATAAGCAGAAGTTATTTTTAAAAATATAATTTTGTTGCGCAGTTTGTTTGAATAAATTCTTTAAGAATTTATCGGGCGAATGCAAAACAGAGCGCGAAAATTCCGCGAAAAATATTTATAAAATTATTTAATTAATAATTCGCAAATGGGTGCTGATAAATGAATAATTTATCCGCCGCTATTTATGAATTAATTTTAATAATATGGAACAACCGCAAAAAACAATTCTTGTGGTTGAGGATGAAAAATCTATGCTTAAAGCTTTGGTTGATAAATTCAGCGGCGAAGGATTTAGGATGCTGGAGGCGAAGAATGGCCAAGAGGGCTTGGAAATCGCTTTAAAAGAGCGTCCCGATTTGATTTTGCTTGACATCGTGATGCCGAAAATGGACGGAATGACGATGTTAAAACAGTTAAGGCAGGATTTTTGGGGAAAACAGTCTATTGTGATTATTCTGACGAATTTAACGGTGGATAACAATATAATGATGAAAATAACGGAATCTGAGCCGTCTTATTATTTGGTAAAATCCGATTGGAAAATGGATGATTTGGTTGTTAAAGTAAGGACGGCTTTGGGAATGAATGGTATAATAAATAAAGAAGTTAAGTTATAATAATGACGCGCTTAATAGAGTTTAAAAACCGCAAGAAAGAGATTTTAAGAGGGCTGTTTGACAAAGCTAACAGCCGAAATGGCGTTGTTTTTGTCCACGGATTTGAAAGAACGATGGTTGAAAAGAAGTTTAAAAATATTGTTGATGAATTGATGGGCAAAATTAATCTTTTTCGCTTTGATTTTTCCGGGTGCGGGATTTCTGACGGAAAATTTGATGATTTAACGGTGGCAAAATTGGCGGAAGAGATAAAAATAGCGATTGGAGTTTTCAAAAAACAAGCGCCAAAAATGGAAAATATCAGCTTGGCGGCCCATAGTTTGGGCGCCTGCGCGGCTTTAAAATTTATTTTTGAAAATCCGGAAAAAATAAGTAAGGCGGTATTTTTCGGGCCGGCTTTCAATCAAAAAGAGTTGTTGCGTTATTATTTCGCCAAAAAGAAAAACCCAGACACCAAGTGGGAATCTTATGGGAAATATTTTTCCGAAAAAGAATTTCAAAACGATATTAAAATTAAAAAAAGAATGATCAAAGATCATTGGATTTCCAATAAATATTATTTAGAGAATGAGATCGCGGATTATCAAGATTTGTTTAAAAAACTTGATTTTAAAAATATTTTAATTATTTTGGGAAAAAACGATGAAAAAGTTCCCCAAAATAGCAACAACAAGCTGCCGGAAAAAATAAAAAAAATCATTGTTGAAAACGGGGACCACGATTTTTCTAGGCCGGATATGGTTGGGCAATACCTTAAACAAGTTATTGGATTTTTGAAGTGATTGAGTAATGTATTTTTTATTTCATCGTTTAATTATAATAAGGTTGTCAAATTAAATTTAAAGGTCGAATATTATAAATTTGAATTAATAACTTATTGATTTAAAAAATTTTTATATTTTTATAAATTAATAAGCCGTAAATTTTATGAAAAAAATTGTAGTTATTTCGTTAACGGCTATGTTGTTGAGCGTTTCTTTTTTGGCTTTTGCCCAAACTCCTTCTCCTACTCCCGAGCCATCTCCATCTCCAACTCCTTCTCCGACTCCGGAGCCTACGCCCACACCTACACCAACACCAACCATAACACCAACACCTACTCAAACGCCCACACCAACTTCCACCCCAACTCCGACTCCAACACCTACATCAACTCCCGCGCCCGTTCCTCCGATTACAGACAATATTAATCCAAAAGAATTGGTTCAGCATTTATCAATTAAGAATATTCCCGGTTTAGGAAAAGACGAGGTTTTAATCAAGGCAGCCAGAGTGGTTGAACTCGGAAGCGGTTATGTCAAGGTTGCGGTTTTTGGATATGAAGGGATTAAAATCAATATTGCCAACGATGCCAAGGTCGTCAGGCATTATTGGGGAGATTCTTTGCTTGAAGAATTTTCTGTTGGCGATGTTGTCAATGTCCATGGATATTTGAGCAAATCGGAAAGATTTGCGGTTGACGCCAAAACCGTCAGAAATATTTCTATTCAGGCGGCTCACGGAGTTTTCAGGGGAGTCATAAAGAGCGTGGCTTCTGACAGTTTTATTTTAGAAACCGAAAAAAGAGGCAATCAAACCGTAATGGTTGGATTAAGAACCAAGATTGTAGTTGGCGCCAAGCTTGGAAATATGGCTGATATAAAACCCGGCATGAAAGTTTTAGTTCGCGGCATTTGGAATAAAGATTTGTCTAAAATCAGCGCCAATATTATTTATGTCGATTCGCTGGATAAAAAAGAGGCGATAAAAGAAATAAAGCAAGAAATGAAAGAAATAAGAGATGAGGAAAAAAGAGCTATGAAGAACAGGCTTGAAGAGCTTCAGAATTTATTGAAAGATCTTCTTAAAAAATCAGGCAGATAAAATTTAATGGAAAAAACCGTCCCTCGCCAAAAGGCAGGGGCGGTTTTTAGAAATTTTTTTAACCATATAGCTATCTTTCAGCCTGTAGTCTAATTTTCGCCAGTAGTTTCTCGCGCCGATTCCGGAAATGGCGATAATTCGCTTGCAGCCAGATTCGCTAAATTCTTTTTTTATTATTTTTTCCGCCATGGCAACGAGTTTTTTTCCCAATCCTTTGTGTTGGGGCGCCGATTTATTTTTTGAAATCGGAACCATTTGCCCGTAAGTGTGTATTTCTCTGATAATCGCCGCGTTTTTTAAAATCGGAAGCGCGGGATTTTTTTGCAAAGGGATTCTTAGCCGGAGCAAGCTATAAAGTTTTGTTCTCTCTTTATTTTCAAAGCTTAAAAATATTTCTTTTCCGCCAGAGGCTTCATAATCTTGGCGGAATAAATAAACCTTTTCAGTTTTTTCATATTTTTCTTTTATTTCGCGGTAGCGGATGCATTTGCATTTTAATCCTTCTTTTTCCATTTCTTCTAAAACATTTTCTCTTAAATTTGATATTTTTACTCCGCCGGCAACCACGCTCGGCGACGGAATATCTCTGATTACTCTTTCAATGCGGCAATAATAGGGAATTTCCTTTTTAATGGATTTTATAAGATTAATTAGGATTTTAGTTGAATGCGGCTTAATTTTTCCAAGACGGAATAATTTATAAATCGGAGCTTCTTTGACGATGGCCAGAGGATAAATTTTCAGGCAATCCGGCTTAAAATTAGGATTATTAAATAATTCTTGAAACATTTTTAAATCGCGTTTAATGTTGGATTTTGGCAAATTAAGCATCATCTGGTAGGAAACCTTAAATCCGGAATCTTTCAGTAATTTTGTGGCTTCGATTGTTTTTTGGGCGTTGTGTCCGCGCCGGTTAAATTTTAAAACATTGTCATATATTGATTGCGCGCCCAATTCCACTTTGGTGACGCCAAGCGTTCTTAAATGCCGTATTTCTTTTGTGTTGATATAGTCGGGCCGGGTTTCAATGGAAATTTCAACAACCCGGCATTTCGCTTTTTCGTTTTTTTGCTGTTCTGTTTTTAAATTATTTTGCTCTATTTTGCGTTTAGCTTTTTTATTTCTGCGCGCGCGAGAAAATTCGTTGCAGGCCGCCAGGCAGCGCGCGACAAACCACTCTCTGTATTTTTTGGGATAATAAGACCACGTGGCGCCGATAATTCTTATATTGATTTTATCCGTCGGATGGCCGGTGTCTTTAAGTCCTTGCAGCCGGAATTGGGTTTGCCGATAGGGGTCAAAATTATTTTGAATGGCTCTCATTACCGCCGGCTCATTGTCCAAGTAGCTTTTCGGCACTCCTTTTTGGGTCGGGCAATAAAGACATTTACCCGGGCACGGGTAGGGTTTGGTTAGTGCGGAAACCACCACGATTCCCGAAAGCGAGCGGATTTTGCTGGTTTTGAGCAATTCTTCTATTTGTAAATTCCGCTTGATTTTTTTATTTTTTAGCAAATTATGGTAAGATTTTAATAGTGAAATATTGCGAGGAGGCTGGATTTTATAATCACTGCACATTTTATTTTTAAATTTAACTAAGCCATTTTCGGCGGCGATTTTTTCTTTAATGAGGGTTAAGACGATTTTCTCCATTGGATCTTGAAAAAGCTGAAAAAGATTGGCAGGGCGGCCATTTTTTATTAATTTTAAATTTTTATTTTTCATTTTTATGGATATTAATTACGCCCGATATTTGCTTCAAAAAAGCCGAGAAGATTACAATATTATTGCCGAAGATTTTTCGGCAAAGCGCAGTTATATTTCCGATGATATGAGAATTTTGTCAGAGTACGCCTCGTCGGGAGACGGAGTTTTGGATTTAGGATGCGGCAATGGCCGGTTTTTTGAATTGCTTAAAGATAAAAATATAAAATATGTTGGCGCGGATGTTTCCCAAAATTTGGTTAATATCGCCAAAAGTCGGCATCCCGAGGCGGAATTTTTAACCACTGATTTTCTTCAACTGCCATTTTCAGATAATAGTTTTGATAAAATTTATTGCTTATCCGTATTTCATCATATACCATCAAAAGAATTTCGTCTACAATTTTTAGTTGAGGCGAAAAGAGCGTTAAAGCCGGGCGGGATTTTAATTTTATCGGCTTGGAAAATTCCTTGGAGCGAATGGAAGGAGGGGGTTAATGTTTTAAAGTTTGCGTTGTTAAAATTAACGGGCAAGAATAAAATGGATTTTGGCGATATTTTAAGGCCGTTTAAGGATTCCGCCGGAAAAACGTTGACAGACAGATATTTCCATTGTTTTAGCCGGCGAGGTTTGATAAAAAATTTTAAAAAAGCCGGTTTACGCGTGGAAAAATCAGGAATTTTAAAAAGAGGCCGGCATGAAAATATTTACATAATTGGCAAAAAATGAGAAGAATGTTAAAATATAAAAATATAAGCCACACTTGTTTTTTATACGGATTAGCTCTGTGTTGAGTGTTTTGTAGCATACGCTAATCAGTATGAATTAACCAATTTATGACTCACTATATATGCACGGGCGGATGCAAGGGGGTGTCGGAAAATCCCAGCGTCTGCCAAGCCGTTGATTGTCCGGAGCATAATCATGAATTAAAGCAATGCGATTGCGCGGACGGCAATCATTTCGGCGCTTTTGAAAAAACTGAAAACAAGGGATTGCTTGCTAAAATCAAAGGACTGTTTGCCAAGAAATAATCAGTTAACGCTCTTAATTATCGCTATAGAAGCGAAATGTCGCGAAAATCAAGCGAAAAAATGCGAAAATCAGCGGTTATCTGTTGAATATTAGTATTTATTGGCGGATTATTATAATCGCGTTAATTGGCGCTTATTTTTTATGACGATAAATTTTGAAGATTTTCAAAAAATTGAGTTAAGAATCGCTAAAATTTTAGGAGCGGAAAAAATAGAAAATTCGGAAAAATTGATTAAAATTCAATTAGATTTGGGTTATGAAAAGAGGCAAATTGTCGCCGGAATAGGAAAAGTATATGCCCCTGAAAATTTAATCGGAAAAGAAATCGTCATTGTTGCGAATTTAGAGCCGAGAAAACTAATGGGCGTAGAAAGCGCGGGCATGCTTTTGGCGGCGCATGGGGAAACGGGGGAGTTGGCGCTTTTAGCGCCGGATAAAGAAACGCCGCCTGGGTCAAAAGTCAGCTGATTTAGGCTTTTTGTAAAATAACAGAGTCGATTTTTATGCTGATGGGGGCAAATTAATGTCTGCGCCGTCTACTTTAGTGAGATTGAAAGGCGGAAAAGATAATAATTAAAAGGAAAGGGGCTGTTAAAATAAAAATCGAAAAGTTGTTAAAATAAAAATTTCTCACGCTATTTTGTATGGCAAAATTTTTTAACCGCATTCCGATTTCCCCTTATTATGCCGCAATTGCGGCAAGTTAA
>CAYTHZ010000018.1:0-12711 GCA_964437745.1 uncultured Candidatus Saccharibacteria bacterium | reverse complement strand
ATTGGAAGTTTGACGAAGGAAGCGGAACAACAGCCAGAGATTCAAGCGGGAATGGAAATAATGGCGCGCTTATTAATAATCCCATTTGGGTAAATGGAAAAATAAATTATGGATTAAGCTTTGCTAGCGGTATAAGCGATTATTTAAATTGTGGCAATAACGCCGTTTTGGATATCTCTGACAAAATGACTTTTGCTTTTTGGGTAAACCCAAATCAAACATTCGATTACGCAAGATTTTTTGAAAGAGGTGGATGGCAAAATAGCGGATATTCTATCCAGCAAGGCATTGTGGGAACAAATAGAATTATTTTTAATTTTGGATCTGCAGCTGGATGGTCGGGAGCATTTGCCCCGCAAATTATTTATACCCCAAATATTTGGAATCATATCGCTGCTACTGTTGATATTTCAAACAATATTGGAAGATCTTATCTCAATGGCTCATTGGTTGGATCGCTAACGCCTGCTATATATCATCCTATTTCCAGAAATTTTACAATCGGATTTGCCGGAGATTACCATGGTCTTTTGGATGAAATACGCGTCTATAACAGAGCATTGAGCCCCGCCGAAATTTCAGCTCTCTACAACGCGACAGACTAAATTTGAGCAAGATCTTGATATTCAGATTACGCGCGAATACAGTAGACAATGAGAGATGTTGACGCGCATGTTTAGGTAATATACTATATAAATGTATAAAATGTTGTTATAATATTCACTATCAATGGATAAAAATATTTTAAAATTAACAATAGCGGAACAACGGGATTTGTTTGGAAAAAAAGAAAAATGGGTGGAGAGGGAATTGCCGAAAGATTTTATTTCAAGCAAAAAAATTTCGGTTATCAGCGGCGCGCGACGGAGCGGCAAGTCAACTTTGCTAAAACAGATAGGGGTATTATTATTTGAATTTTGAAGATGAGCGGCTTTTGGATTTTAAACATACTGATTTTAACGATTTGTATGAAATTTTCTTGTCTCTTTACGGCGAACAAGAAAACTTTTTATTTGATGAAATTCAGAATATTTACGGCTGGGAAAAATTTATCCGGCGCTTATTTGACGGCGGCCATAAAATATTTATTACCGGGAGCAATGCCAAACTGCTAAGCTCGGAAGCAACCGCTTTGTCAGGGCGTTATTTGAAAACAGAATTATATCCCTTTAGTTTTAAAGAATTTTTATCAGCTAAGGATTTTCCGGTAAAGGATTTTTATATAACAAAAGAAAAGGCGGCGTTAATGCGGCATTTTAACGATTATTTTGAATACGGCGGATTTCCGGAGGCGGTTTTTAGCCAAAATAAAAACGAGCTAAAACAGCTATATCAGGATATTTTAATTAAGGATTTAATTGTCAGATTTAAAATAAAAGACGCGAAAAATTTTCGCGAATTGGCGTTATTTTTACTGTCTAATGCGGCTTCTTTGGTAAGTTTTAACAATCTCAGGAAAGTTCTAGAATTTCGCAGCGCGACAACGGTAAAAAATTACGTGGAATTTTTGGAAAGCGCTTATCTTAATTTTTTAGTCAGCAAATTTGATTATTCACTGAAAAAGCAAATAGTCAACGATAAAAAGGCGTATAGCATTGATACCGGTTTGATAAATTCCGTTTCTTTCGCCTTTTCGAAAAACAGCGGACGCTTGTTGGAGAATATGGCATTTTTGGAATTGAAACGAAAAGGCAAAGAAATTTATTATTATAAAGGCAAGAAAGAGTGCGATTTTTTGATAAAAGACGGCGGAAAAATTATAGAGGCGATTCAAGTTTCAGAAAGTTTAAATGATCAAAATAGAGAGCGCGAAATAACGGGACTTATAGAGGCCGCGGAAATATACGGCGCAAAAAAGAATTTTATATTAACATTGGATCAAGAGAGTGTTTTTAGCGCAAAAGGACGCAAGATTAATGTTTTGCCGGTTTGGAAATGGCTGTTGGCGCAATAAAAATTACAAATACTTTTTCCGCTAATCTTGATTTAGTATTTGGTATTTAGTGTTTTGTATTTGGTATTTTGTATTCAGTATTTAGTATTTGGTATTTAGTATAACCGTAATTATTATAATATCTTATGGCAAATTTAAAAATAAATATTTCGCTTTTTAGAAAAAATATTTCCATAGGCGATAAAATGTTTTTTGCCAAATATTTGGCGCTGATGTTGAGAGCCGGCATTCCCTTGGTAAAGTCGCTGGAATTTTTATCGGTTCAGGTCGCTAATTCTTATTTTCAAGAAATAATTTCAACGATTGCCAAAGAATTGCGCGCTGGCGTTCCTTTCGCGGATTGCCTTTCCAAATACCCCGCTGTTTTTGACGATTTATTTGTAAATATGGTAAAAAGCGGAGAAATGAGCGGCAATTTAGCGGAGGTTTTGGATTTGTCTGCGGAAGAGCTTAAAGAATCTATGGATTTGCGTTCTAAAATAAAAGGAGCGCTGGTTTATCCGATAATAGTTTTGGGGCTCACCATACTAATCAGCATTTTTATCGTTTTTTTCGTTTTTCCGAAATTACTCCAGATTTATCGGAATTTAAACATTGAATTGCCGCTGACCACTCAAATTTTAATTGCCATAGTGAATTTTAGCCTTGATTATTCTTATTATATTTTCGGCGGGTTGTTCGTATTTATTATTGCTTTGATAATTTTTTTAAAAACAAAATTGGGCAAGCGATTTAAAGACAGCCTTGCGCTTAAAACGCCAATATTGAAAAATATTGTTATAAAAATAAACATCGTGCAATTTACCCGCACGCTTTCTTCTTTGTTGAAGGGCGGAGTTTCCATCGCAGAATCGTTAACCGTTGTTTCTAAGGTTGTGTCTAACAGTTTTTATGGCAATTCTATTTTACACATGGCTAAAGCTATCCGGGAAGGAAAGCCGCTTAATGAAATTACTAAACTATATGGACAAATGTATCCGCCGGTGGTTAATCAAATGATTACTATCGGAGAAGAAACCGGCGGCTTGACGCCGATTTTAAAAGAATTGTCGTCTTTTTATCAGGAAGATGTAAATAAGATAATTAATAATTTATCAAAAACCATAGAACCGATTTTGATGGTATCTATGGGAATTATTGTCGGATTCATTGCTATAGCCACGGTGCAGTTAATTTACGCTTCTTTGCAGTCAGGAGCGATTTAACAGCGGTGTAATTAACTTATTAATTCGTTAATCTGTTAACCCGTTAACTTGTTAACTTAATAAACAATGTCCAAAAACAAAAAAGGCTTTACTCTCATAGAAGTTTTGGTTTCGCTTTTTTTAATAGCGGTGGGAACCGGTGTTTTTTTGAAAGTTTGGACAGCGCCTCAAATTTCCAAGTCGGCGTCTTATAAAGTTGTTGCGCTAAAAATCGCGTCAAAACAAATAGAAAATTTGCGCTCTTCCACGACTGCTTTATCTGCAACGTCCGCGCCAATTATAGATTCCGATTTAAGTTTATTGCCCAACGCTTCCGGGACTTTAACTATCTCCACCTCTTCTCCCGGATCGTCTGATGGAAAATTAAAAAATGTTTCCGCCACGGTAGAGTGGATGGATAAGGGCGTTGTCAGGAGCGCAAAAATAGACACATTAATTAATAAATGATAAAAAATCAGAAATTGCCGCTGAGGGCAGATTTGTCTTTGGCAAAAAAATTTAAAATTAGAAATTTTTTGCGCGGGTATACTTTAGTAGAAATGATAATAGTAATTATGCTATTTTCTATTTTAGGCGTTGCGGTTGCCTCGTTTGTTTACATGTATGTTCAAAATAATAATTTTTTGTTAAATCAGCGAATTGAAGCAGAGGTGCAAAATTATCACTGGAACACTTTGTCCGATATAGAAACTTCTGTTCGCGGCGCTAAGCGAATTTTAAGCAATAAAACCGTGGATTCTGATTTTTATCAAACATCAAGCAGCACTTTAGTTTTGGAATTATGCGCCATTGATTCAAATCAGAATATTTTAGAAAATTATTTTGATTATATTATTTATTTTCCGGACTCGGCGGCTACTAATACGATTATGAAACGCTCCGTTATTTCAGCTTCAAGCAGCAGACCGTTTGTTTTTGGGCCTTTAAATACAAACGTTGATTCTTTGCGTTTTTTTTATAATAATCAAGACTTGGCAAGCACAACTAAAATTACCATTGGCTTAAAAACGCAAAAATCTTACGAGGGCATTACAAAAACAGCTTCTACCACCATGGAGGCGGCGTTAAGATAGTGAGATGGTTGCAAAACTGTTTCTGCTGCAATTTGCCATTTTCAGCCATGACTTTGTCAGGACTGCGCAAAATGATTTTCGCCGTAATTATATTACGGCTCAAATCATTTTGCTTGCCTTCCTTGTCCTGACTGAAAATATCTAAATTTCGCCACGAAACAGTTTTGCAACCATCTCAGTCTAAAATTTTAAAATTATAAAGTTCATAAAGTTTTAAAGCTGTAAGGTTAATAAATTTAACTTTATAACTTTTTAACTTTATAACTAAAACGAGGGGTCAAATATTTATCATTATTTTAATTTTAGTAACCGTTGCGGCATTTTTAAATATAATTATTTTTAATTACGCGTCTGAAGAGATTAAAATCTCTGGAAAAGAGGCTCGCGATACTCAGTTGTTGCATCTTGCCGAAGCCGGATTGGATAAGGCGATTTTTGAATTGAACAAAAACGGCAATTGGGCATCAAGCAGCGAAATTTTTTTAGGGCAAGGATCTTTTGAGGCGACGGCTACTTCCAGCGGCGCAGGAACCGATCAAAAAATAATTGAATCCATAGGCTATATTCCCAATAAAAGCGCTTTCATTGCGTCAAGGAAAATAAAAGCAACGGCTTATGTCAATGGCGAAAAGTCCGATTTTTATTACGCGGTTCAAAGCGGAAACGGCGGAATACTTTTAAAAAATAACGCTAGAATCAGCGGCAGCGCTTTTACAAATGGTGATTTGGTTTGCAACGGAGGCAACACTATCTCCGGAGATGGCATGGCGGCCGGAATAATAAACACCATCGCTAAATGCGGCATCGGCAAATTGGCGCAGCAGGGCGCCACTTCCAGCCCAATGCCTGATTTTAATTATGCTTATTGGACAACCGAAGCGGCTAAAGGCGGAGAACATATCGGAAATTTAACCGTTTCTAATCAACTTTTCGGCCCTAAAAAAATTATCGGCAATTTAACAATGGACGGGAAAGTAACCAGCACGGGGCCGATTTATGTTACCGGAAATTTAACCACTACCAATGGCACTTATCTTTATTTGTCCAATTCTTTCGGCAGCAATGGGACAACAATCGTTGTTGATGGATCGGTTGATATTAACAACGGTACTAAAGTAGTGAAAACCAATTCTACTCCCTCCGGACATATCCAAATTGTAAGCGTAAGCAGCAGCACCAATATAAATCTTTCAAATACTATGGAAGGAGGAGTGTTTTATTCAATTTATAAAGATGTTGTCATTAACAACAATGCGCATCCGGTGGCTTTGAGCGCGGGCAATAAAATTATTTTGGAAAACAACGCGGTTTTGACTTACGACAGCGGTTTGCAATCCCAGATTTTTTCATCGGGTCCGGGCGGAGGATGGGATATTAAACGAGGAACATGGCGGATGATTAAATAACGATTGCGAATATTATTTTCATTGTTAAATTAAGTAAACAGTAGCAGAAACGCGCGGGCTTAACTGCCGTCAAGCTTCAAGCTTGCCTTGATAATAAGATAGATGCCCGCGATTTTGAAAAAATAATCCTGTAATCAATCATAGGATTATTTTATTATAACTATTTTTTTATCGCCGCGATTTGTTTAGCTTTGAATATAATGCGATGACGAGCGAAGCATGTGTTGCAATATTTTAGCGCAGAATATAAAATAGATGATATGCTGTAAATAATAATATATATGAAAATGCCGATAAAAGAAATTATAAATAAGGAAGGCGAAGTCGCGGAATTGCGCGGCTGGGTGGATGTACGGCGGAATTTGGGAAAAATTATTTTCATTGATTTAAGAGATCGCTCGGGGATTGTTCAACTCGTCTTTACCCCCCCAAAGGATTCCGCCAAGGCGGGATCTGCGGAGCAGGCGTCTAAAAATAAAATTCTTTATGAAACAGCTGAACAACTTCGGCCGGAGTGGGTGATTAAAGTAAGCGGAAAAATAAATAAAAGGCCCGCTGGAATGGAAAATCCTAATATTGAAACCGGCTATTTAGAAATGCTGGTGGAAAATTTGGAAGTTTTGTCGCAGGCTAAAAATTTGCCTATTGATATTTCAAAAAGCGGCACGGAAATCTCAGAAGAAATAAGAATGAAATACCGTTATTTGGATTTGAGAAGAAACAGACTTTTGAAAAACATGGAAATGCGTCACAAGGTTATTAAATTCGCGCGAGATTATTTAAGCGACAGGGGATTTATGGAAATTGAAACTCCGATACTTACCAAATCCACTCCGGAAGGCGCGCGAGATTTTTTAACGCCGTCGCGGCTGGAAAAAGGGAAATTTTACGCCTTGCCTCAATCGCCGCAACAGTATAAGCAATTATTAATGGTTTCCGGTTTGGAAAAATATTTTCAAATAGCCAGATGTTTCAGGGATGAAGACACGAGAGGCGACCGTCAGCCGGAATTTACTCAATTGGATATTGAAATGAGTTTTGTGGAAGAAAATGACGTAATGACTTTGGTTGAAGAAATGTTTATTGATATGATTAAGAAACTTTATCCTCAAAAAACAATACAGACAATTCCGTTTCCGCGCCTTACTTATAAAGAAGCAATGGAAAAATATAATACTGATAGGCCGGATTTGCGGAACGATAAAAATGACCTTGATTTGTTGGCATTTTGCTGGATAACGGATTTCCCGTTTTTTGAGAAAGCTGATGATGGAGGGTGGGTATTTACGCATAATCCATTTTCCGCTCCGAAGAAAGAATGTGCGGAGAAATTTATGAATAAAGAAAATATAGGCGATATTTTAACTACTCAATATGACATTGCGCTTAATGGCTATGAAGTTGGCGGCGGAAGCATTAGAAATCATAATCCTGAAGCGTTGAAAAAAACATTTGAAATTATGGGTTTTGACGAACAAAGGATTATGGAAAATTTCGGCCATATGATTGAGGCTTTAAGCTACGGCGCGCCGCCGCACGGCGGAATTGCTCCGGGGATGGACAGACTAATTATGATTTTGCAAAATGAGCCCAATATTCGGGAGGTAATCGCTTTTCCTAAAACTGGCGATGGAAGGGATTTAATGATGAGCTCGCCGTCAGAAGTGGATAAAAAACAATTAGATGATTTGGGAATTTCAATAATAAAAAGAGAATAGATAATATAGAAGTTAGGGTTTAGGATTTAGAATTTATGATTTTTAAAATTTTTCCTATATTCTTAATTCTGTAAATTCTAAATTTCAAAAAAAATGGCGGAATCTACAGTAGTTTTAATAAAACCCGACGGGGTTAAAAGAGCGATAGTCGGCGAAGTAATTTCCCGTTTTGAAAAAATGGGATTGAAAATAGCGGCCATGAAAATGGTCTGGGTGGAAAAAGATTTATTGGCAAAACATTATACCGATAAAGAAGATTATTTGCGTTCTTTGGGAGAAAAAACTCTAAAAAGTTATGAACAATACGGCAAAGATGCTAAAGAAGAATTGGGCGTGGATGATCCTTTGGAAATAGGGAAGATGATCCGGCAATGGAATATGGACTTTCTTTCGTCTGGGCCGGTTGTGGCAATGCTTCTGGAAGGAAATCACGCAGTTGATAATGTAAGAATGCTTGTTGGCAACACCATTCCGACATTTGCTTTGCCCGGAACTGTCAGGGGAGATTATTCGGTTGATTCTCCGGTTTTAGCGAATGAAATGAAAAGGGTTGTTAGGAATATCGTTCATGCTTCCGGAAACAGGGAAGAAGCGGAATTTGAAAAAAAACTTTGGTTTAGGGAAAATGAAATTTATTCTTATAAAAGAGCGGATGAATTGATAATGTTCGAATAATTTTCACTATAAGCGTCAGCATGTTGGCTGGTGTCGCGTTCTGCTCGATATTCTTCAAAACTCATACAGAGATGTTATCTAACTTCTGCTAGCAATATATTGAAAAGATTGACTAATAATAGAAAAATGAGAATGTGATTTTTGAAATCACATCTTAAATTAATTGTCAAGTTTTAATTTGGGTTTCGCTATGGTAATATTTTTATATTAAAAAATATTCTAATTTATTTATTGGTATGCTTATTTTTACCACTAGTATTTCCGGTTCCGGCCGGAAAGAATATTTAAAAAATTTCGTTGAATACGCGAAAAAGCGCGGAAAAAATGTTAAAGTATATTTTGTCGGAAATATGCTTTTTGATCGCGCTAAAAAGGTCGGGATAAACATTACGCCCGAAAATGTATTAAATGCCAATCCCAACGTCATCAATGCTTTGCGCTCCGCGGTTTTTGAGGAAATTTTGGGAGATTTGCCTCAGGATTTGAAAAAAAACGATGCGGTAATAATTTCGGTGCACACTTTGTTCTACTGGAAAAATGTTTTTAGGCGCGCCTATGATTATTTCTATTTGAATCAGATAAATCCCGATATGTTTATTACTTTTATAGATGGCGGAGATCAGATTTTAGAACGTTTGAATGTCCGCGCGCAATGGAAGCCGGAGCGACTGACGGCTCATGAAGTTCTTTTATGGCAGAATGTAGAGGTAGAAATGACCGAAAGCCTTGCGGAATTTTTAAGGAAAGATTTTTTTACCGTTCCCGTCAAACAGCCTTATTCTACTTTGTATAAATTAATGTTTAATCGCAATGTGGAGCCGGTATATGTTAGTATGCCGATTACTCATATAACCAATCCGAAAGACTTGAAAAGAATAGATGATTTTATTAAAAAATTGGATAAGTATTTTACGGTATTTGACCCTCGGACTATTGAAACCGGTAGCGTTAAATTGAGAGCTTTTAAAAGCGCCGCAAAAAAAGAAGATGAACTAGCCACGCACCAGCATACGGTGGCGCGTGATTTATACTGGCTTTTAAAGCAAAGCAAAAAAATTATCGCTTTTTTCCCGCAGATAGTTTCTTCGCCGGGCGTAATTAATGAATTGCGGGAAGCATTTGAAACAAACAAGGATGTCTGGCTTATTTATCCGAATAAAGTAGGCAGTCCGTTTATTACTTATTTTTGCAATAGGCTTTTTCTGAATGAACGGGAATTTTTCAAATTTTTGGAGAAGGAATTGAAATTAAAGCCTTTAAAATTGTAATGAGCTAATGAATTCCAAGATGATTTTAATCTGCAAGATTAATTTTTTTGATAAAAAATACATCACAATTGAAAATTCATTTAATGAAATCCAGAATGGATGTTTTTTTAAAACCTAAACATTTAAATCAGAAACTTAATTGATTGCGCCTTTTTTTGATGTTTTGTGTTTTATGTTTCAAAAAAGGAAGAATTAGCCGTTTACTAAATGACTTTAGCTATAAATTTATTGACTTTGTCTATTTTATTTTTAGGCATTGTCGTTGGTTATCTTATCCGGCATATCATAATGAGATATCGCCGGGACTCTATTGAGGCAAAAATCAGAGCTCTCGTTGAAAACGCGAAAACGGAATCGCGCGATATTTTGATTAACGCTCGCGATAGGGCGGCAAAAATTATTGAAGATGCCAACAAAGAAGAAAGAGCGCGAAAAGGGCAATTGATTCGCGCCGAGGACCGTTTAGCGAAAAGAGAGGAGGTATTGGAAAAGAAGAATTCGACCATAGAAAGAAAGGAAAAAGAGTTGGATGCGGAAATTTTTAAAAATAAAAAAATGAAGACAGAAGTAGGAGAGTTAAGAGATAAACTTTTTCAGGAACTTGAAAGAATTTCCGGGCTTTCTAGAGAAGATGCCAAAAATGAATTGTTCGCGATTGCCGAGAGAAATTATAAAGAAGATTTACAGGCTTCTTTGCAGAAGCTGGAAAAAGAGCGTTACGAAGAAATAGAACGCAAGTCGCGCGATATAATGCTTTCATCAATTCAAAGGTATGCTCGCTCTCACATTAGCGATATTTTGACTTCTTCTGTCAATTTGCCCGACGCGGATTTAAAAGGAAAAATTATCGGCCGCGAAGGGCGCAATATTAGGGCATTGGAGCGCGCGACGGGAGTTGAGGTGATTGTTGATGAAACTCCTGACGCCATCACTTTGTCGTCATTTGATCCGATAAGGCGTCAAATTGCTAAACTTGCCTTGGAAAATTTAATAAAAGATGGCAGAATTCAGCCCGCCAGGATTGAGGAAAAAGTGGAAGAAGCGCGCAAATTAATAAATGAGCGGGTTAAAGAGGCTGGCGAAGCCGCTGTATACGAAGTGGGAATATTGGACTTGCCGCGGGAAATAGTGTTTCTTTTGGGTAGATTGGCTTTTAGAACCAGTTATGCGCAAAATGTTTTGGATCATTCCATAGAGGCTGCGCATTTAGCCGGAATGATTGCTTATGAATTGGGCTTAAATGTGGAAATTTCTAAAAAAAGCGCGTTGCTTCACGATATTGGCAAAGCCGTTGATCATGAAATAGAAGGCGATCATATTGAAATTGGAAGAAAAATACTGCAGAAATATAAAATTGATGAAAGAGTAATAAAAGCAATGGAATCTCATCATGAAACATATCCGTTTTCTACGCCGGAATCTTATGTTGTGGCTGCCGCAGAAGCGGTTTCTGCCGCTAGACCGGGGGCGAGACGGGACACGTTGGAAAATTATCTTAAAAGAATTGAAGAGTTGGAAAAAATCGCTTTATCTTTTGATGGCATTGAAAAGGCCTATGCTATTTCCGGAGGAAAGGAGGTGCGAGTGTTCGTTGTTGCCGATAAAATTGACGATTTTACCGCTATGAAATTAGCGCGAGAAATAGCGGATCGTATTGAACAGGAATTAAAATATCCGGGAGAAATAAAAGTAAATGTCATAAGAGAAATAAGGGCAGTGGAATATGCCAGATAATTGTGACTCTTAATCATATTTTTAAAACTTCATTAATTGGGCTGGAGACGAATAAAGCCCGTTCGTTTTTAACTATATTGGGAATCGTCATAGGTATTACCGCGATAATTTTAATAACCTCGGTTGGCAAAGGAGCGCAGAATTTAATTTTAAGTCAAATCCAATCATTGGGTTCCAAAACAATTGTGGTGATTCCGGGCAGGGAGCCTAAGGGGCCCACTGACCCGTCTATAATGGAAACGCTTTTGAGCGACTCTTTAAAAGAAAAAGACATTAAAGCATTGCAGAATAAAATAAATGTTCCGAATTTAGCGAAAATAATGCCTATAGTTTTTGGCATAGATATAAGTTCTTATCGGGAAGAAACATATCGTTTGACGATTTTCGGCGCCACAGATTTAATCACCAAAATGTATGACATTAATCCGTCTCAAGGAACATTTTTTAACGATGAAGACGTTAAGGGGATGGCAGATGTTGTGATAATCGGATTCAAGGTAAAAGAGCAGCTTTTTGGAAACTCCGATGCTTTGGGCGAAAAAATTAAAATTAAAGGAAGAAATTTCCGGGTTATCGGCATTTTGCCGAAAAAAGGAACGGGTTCTTTGATTAATTTTGACGAAGCTGCTTTTATTCCTTATACCACCGCTCAGCAATATATTTTCGGAATAAAACATTATCATCGGCTGGTCATTGAGGTGAATGAAGAAAAAAATATTGAACAAGTCGTGAAAGATATAAAGGCTACTTTACGCAATTCTCATGGAATCACCGATCCGGCAAAAGACGATTTTTTTATCCAGACGCAGGCTGATTTAATCAAGACGGTAAGCGTAATTACTAATATTTTAACTTTGTTTTTAACCGCCGTAGCGGCGATATCTTTATTGGTGGGCGGTGTGGGAATTATGAATATTATGTTGGTTTCCGTAACCGAACGCACGAGAGAGATTGGCTTGCGCAAAGCTGTCGGCGCCACGGAAAACGACATTTTAATGCAGTTTCTTTTAGAAGCTATTGTTTTAACCGTTGCCGGAGGAATTGTCGGCATAATTTTGGGAGGAGTTTTATCGCTGATTTTTTCTATTATTTTGACCAATATGGTTGATCTGAAATGGCCGTTTAGTTTTCCGGCTTTTGCCGCATTTTTAGGATTAACGGTAGCCGCTTTAGTAGGATTAGTTTTCGGTCTTTACCCCGCTCGCCGCGCCGCTAATATGAATCCCATTGAGGCGTTAAAATATGAATAGCGGATTATGAGGGGTTTGACCCCTCACTTGAAAAGAATATGCATTATGTTTATGTTTTAAAAAGCGATAAGGATAAGAAATTATACATCGGTTATACCAATGATTTGCGTAAAAAAATTCAAGAACATAATGCTAAAAAATCAATATCAACGGAATCTCGCGCGCCATTTCGCCTTGTTTATTGCGAAGCGTATTTTTCCGCCAAAGACGCCAAAGAAAGAGAGAGGAAATTAAAAAGATTTTCCGGCGCTTATATTCATCTTAAAAATCGCATTAATAATTCTTTTCAAGTGAGGGGCCTGCCCCTCACTTGGTTAATATTTATTAACTGTTTAATTTTTATCACATCAATTAGCCATAGGCCAAGTGAGAAGTGCAAAAGATGAGATACATAGGCAACGCCTTGAAAATGAAAAAATGGAAGAAAT
>CAYTHZ010000017.1:0-13039 GCA_964437745.1 uncultured Candidatus Saccharibacteria bacterium | reverse complement strand
AAATTGATTTTCCCTTAACTTGCCGCAATTGCGGCATAATAAGGGAAAATCGGAAGTTAGCCAAAAATAATTATTAAAAGGTAAAATTATATAAAAACTTCCTTATTCCGCTTATTTATAGCCATTCGCGGATTATCCTATTAAGGGCGCGGATTATCCTAATATAAAGGCAGGGTTTGGCAATGATTTTGCGCGGTGTATTTTTTGTCATAATTGTGTTAAAATATCATTAAACCAACATATATAGTTATTTTATCCGAAAGAAATCGCGCTTTAAGGCGGAATTTGAGCAACTATATGTTTTCCTTCAATTTAAATAAATTAAATAAAAAGAATATCTATAAATTCCTGAAAATTTTTGTTTTGTTTTTAA
Organism: uncultured Candidatus Saccharibacteria bacterium; assembly: GCA_964437745.1. Classification (GTDB taxonomy): domain Bacteria; phylum Patescibacteriota; class Minisyncoccia; order UBA6257; family CAYTHZ01; genus CAYTHZ01. Next base: position 12,666 of record CAYTHZ010000017.1, on the reverse strand, counting down.
TTACCCTATCATGGATTTTTTCCGGCTGGCTTCAAATTTGGAAAAATCCGCCAATTCCCCAGAGAATTCAAGAAACCAAAGCTTCTTCCGGCGCCCAAATTAAAACCGTGGAATTTTTCATCCACCAATACGCCACCACCACTGCCAACGGCGATATTCCCGACGGCTTTGGCATAAACGCCGTTGCTTATTCCACATCATCTTGCGGAGCAACAGGACAAATCGCGGTAAACGTCAATCTTCCGGAATCGGGAATAACAATAAGGCACGCTTACGTGGAATGGAGAACCGACACAGAAGACCCGGACGGAGGCACGGCGCCGGCAGGAGAAATGTATTTTTGCCGATCCGGAGGTTCGGCAGTTTTCAATAAAGTAGAAACAATCGCCGGCGACTCCGGAGAAAGAATGCCCCTGCTTTTAAGATTGAATGTTTCAAGCATTATCGCTTCCGGCAATAACACATATTTTTTCAACGCTAAATTCACCGGCGCTATCCGCAATTCCGACAACGCTAAATTAATCATCACATACGAATACGACGACGCTTCTTCAACCCAGTTAAAAACCGTCAGGCAGGCGATAGGATGCAGATACACCCAGGCAGCTGCCGGAACAACCGACAATTTCACTTTGAATCCCAATTTAGGAGACCCTTCAATTTTCGTAAGAAACGCTTTTGTGGAATTTTCTTCAATAGACGGCACTAGCGCTGATGTCCAAAAATACGCTATAATGAACGGCGCCAACGGCGCTTCGGCGCAAATGGACGCTGTAAACGCCACTGGCCGTGGATACGTCATATTAAATTCTTTTGCTTCCACTACCATTAATTTATCCTCCAATAATACAATCGGATTACACAACGCCGGCTCCACTGCCGACGCCAAATGCGGAGAATTAGTAATTACTTTTACTCATTCTACCGGAGGAACGCAAAATAAAACAGTCAGATATTTTGCCGGGCAATTATCAGGAGGCATTTCCACAGCTGACAACGCAATCGGCACTGTCAATGTCTGCGTTCCCGAAACTCCCACTTCCAGCGTGGCTTTCCGAAAAGTCTGGTTAAGATATCAAACCTCGGCCAATGCCGCGGCCACTATTACTATGAGAGCCACTATTGGTTCTGCTTCTCAAATTACCCAAACAATGGCTTTTCCGGCCACTGTCTGGGCCGGAGGAGAAACTATTTCTCTTTTTGACATTACCTCTAATTTCACCACCAATTTTTCTTTTCCCTGCGCCAATGTCAGAGTCGGCATTTCTTCCGGCTCCACTGCCGCTTCCGGCCCCAGAGCGGAAATTATCATTGCTTACGCCTACGACGCTTCGCAGACCGCATCCGCCAACTTGAAAACTGTTTACTGGTTTGTAGGGCAAGATTATGCGGCAAACGCAGCAAACGCTTCTTTTTCCGCTAATTTTAATACTTTTATCCCGGAAACCGGAGTAAAAACCTGGCGCTCGGCCGCTGTTTTAGACGAATGCCATCACGCTAGTAGCACCGCTCCTTCTTGCTCTATAAGCGTTGATTCTTCCGAGGTCGCGGGAACGGACAGCAATAATATTTCTTTTGTTATGGATAATGAATCGGCTTTAAATAATACCGGAATTTTAGCCAGTCAGCTGAATCCTTCAACGCTTGCTTCGCAATCTAATATATCCGTAACTTATAATTCCGCCCAGCAGCATACTTCCGGCGGCGCGGCTTACACCACCTATCAATTCCAGCCGCAAGTTGTAACCGTTTCCAGTTTAGGCGATCAAACTCTCACCGCAGATATTCCTTCAAATGACAAATATATGGGCGGGGCTTTTACCTTTTCTTTAAATGCCGGCGCGGCTAATGTCACTCAAATAATAATTACCGAAACAGACACCACTTTAAGCGCGCAAAATTATTTAAACGACGTAAAAATTTTCTACAAACAAGAAACAACCTGTACCACCAGCTCTATTCCCGGAGACGCAACGGCGTTTAACGCTAGCGGAGTTGGTTTTAATTCCGCCGAAAAAGCCACCACTGCCGGAACAATGGCTCTGACAACATCGCAAATGTGCGTCTGGGTGCAGCTTGACGTTCTTACCGGAGCGCCGGACGCGGACACCATAGAAATAGAAATCACCAACCCGTCAACCGAAGTCGCGGTATCCGCAGGCACAGTTTCTCCGGCTACCGCAATAACCATTCCCGGCGCCACTATATTAATAGGCAACCAAGCTCCCACCGGAGTTTCCAACTGCTCTTTAAACGGCGGGGTTGACCCAATCAACTTAATAGAAAATTCCACAAAAAGCGTTACTTTGGCTTGCGCTATCACCGATCCCAACGGCTGCAACGACATTGCCAGCGCCACTGCCACTATTTATTTTTCTTTGGTTTCCAATGGATTTAATTGCGCGGCGGACAACAATACCTGCTATCGCGTTGATTCAGGCTGTACTTTAAACGGCAGCTGCAGCGGCAACGACCGCTATGCCACCTGCACCGCGGCTTTATGGTTTCACGCAACTTCCACCAATGAAAATCCGACAGACAGCATTATTTGGACTGGAAGAATGACCGGATTTGACAGCTACGGGCTTTCCGCTTCGGCAACGAATACCGGCCAAAATATTGATGTAAACGCTTTATTAGGATTATCTATTACCGCGACAATTAATTATGGAACAATTTCTCCTTTAAGCACCAGCTCCCAACAAACCATTGTCGCCACTACCACGGGCAATGTTCCTATTGATATTAATTTAGCCGGAACTAATCTTGTAAAAACCCCGGATTTTATTCCGGTAGGCCAACAAAGATATTCCACTACCAGCGGATTCTCCTACGCTAGCGGCGCGGCGCTGACAACCGGCGGCGCTAATTTAGAATTGGATTCGGGAAAGCCCACAACCAATCCTTCAAACGCCACCAACAGCATTTTTTGGCTTATTGTAATTCCTTCCGGCTCGCCTGTGGGAACCTATACCGGAACGGTTACTTCAACGGCAATACCGGACTAAATTTAAATCCTAAATCATAAATTCTAAATCCTAAATAAATTTTAATGATTGAAATTCAAAAACCTAAACCTAAATCTTAAATAAATTCTAATGATTGAAATTCAAAAACCTAAAAAATATGATTTAGAAAAACGAACTCTATAATTTGCTAAAAAAGATTAGGCTATTTATTAAAAAACTGCCAAAAACATTGGCGCATACAGAAGATGGCAAACAAGTAATTAGATCGTCTGGCTCTGTCGGAGCAAATTATATAGAAGCGAATGAATCGTTGAGTAAAAAAGATTTTATAATGAGAATTAAAATATGCCGAAAAGAAGCCAAAGAAACAGAATACTGGTTAATATTATTGGATATTGCCAATAATCCTGAATTAGAATCTGATAAAAACCAACTTATTCAAGAATCAATAGAGTTGCGCAGAATATTCGGCGCTATATTGGAAAAATCAAAGTAATTTTGATTATTTGAAATTCAGAAATTTGAATTTATTTAGAATTTAGATATTAAAAATTAGGGTTTATTTAGAATTTGGGTATTAGAATTTAGAATTTAGCGGGGGTTATCCACACCCGATTTGCCTTATTATTAAATATAGTATATAATTATAATAGAGGTTTTATAAATTATTTCTCATTTAATAAATGACGCGTGAATAACTAAAATTATTCAACACATCATTAACATAATGCCAAAAAAAATTATTTACTTAATCGGAGGAGTTGCCGCGCTGTTAATAATATTCGCTTCGCATTTTCTTTTTGACGGCCCGTATTATTATTTTGATAAATTGGTTATGGGCGCGTCGCTTTCCACTTCCACGGTGGAAGTGGGCAATTCCGCGCCCAGCGTTTCCAATTGTTCTTTAAACGGAAGCGTTGACCCGATTAATCTTATTGAAAACAGCACCAAAGCGGTAACTTTGACATGCGTCATTACCGACAACAACGGATGCGCCGATGTGTCTAACGCCACCGCAACTATATATTATACCACCAACGGCAACAGCGGATTTGATTGTTCCGCGGACAACAATACCTGCTACCGCATAGATTCCGGATGCGCTCTAAACGGCAGCTGCAGCGGCAATGACCGCTACGCCACTTGCACAGCGAATTTATGGTTTCACGCAACTTCCACCAATGAATATCCCAGCGATAGTATTTTCTGGGTCGGCAGAATGAGAGGGTCTGACTCCCAGGGCGCCGCGGCGGTTGCCACCAACACCAGCCAAAATATTGATGTAAACGCTTTGCTCGGATTGAATATTACCGCGGCGATTAATTACGGCACTGTTTCCCCGCAAGCCACCAGCTCCCAACAAGTTATTGTCGCCACCACAACAGGCAATGTGCCAATTGATATTAACTTAGCCGGTACAAATTTGACTAAAACTCCGGACAGCATTGCCGTCGGCCAGCAACGTTATTCTCTTTCAACCGGATTTAACTGGGAAGCCGGAACCGCTTTAACAACATCCGATATTGCTCTTGAATTAGACTCGGGAAAACCCACCCAAAACCCATCAAACGCCGCTGATGATATTTATTGGAGAATTGTTATTCCTGCCGGACAAGCTACGGGAACTTACAGCGGAACAGTCACCTCCACCGCCATTGCCGACTAGTTTTGATTTAAAGAATTTTAAAGAATAGGATATAAAATTTAGCATTTGAATTGCGCGACTTTGAAAAAAAATCTCTTATTATTTTTAACAATATTAATTCTGACATTTTTTATCCAGCCTGATTTCGTTCGGGCTGGTTTTGGCATTTCTCCGCCGTGGATTAAAAACCAGCGCCTTGCGCCCGGATCTTCTTTTGAACAAATAATTTATTTAAGCCAATCCGACCCAAAAGAAGACCTTAATGTTGTCATCAATATTAAAGCTCCGGATATCCAAAATTGGATTCAGGTTAACCCGGGAACTAATTTCCTCTGGCCCAAAGGAAGGCAGGAATTACCGGTTAAATTCACCATCAATGTTCCGCAAGACGCGGGTTATGGAATTTATCGCGGCGCCATAGCCATCAACGCTGTATCGCCGACCCCGAAAGGACAAATTACTCTTTCGGTGGGCGCCCAAGCCGACATACTGCTTAATGTGTCCGGAGAACAATTTTCCGATTTCCAAATCAGGTCGTTAAACATTCCTCCTCTTGAAGAAAATTGGCCTATTGAAGTAGCGGTCAAACTGGAAAATCTCGGAAATGTGCAAACCAGGCCGTCGCGAATATGGATTGACGTTTACGACAATTACGGAACGCAAATTTTGAAATCAGGGGAAATCTCCAATATGAGCTGGGTGAAATCTTTCCAAGTCGGAGAAAGTTTCGGCAAAATAGATTTGGGCAAGCTGGATGTCGGGCAATACTGGGCAGAATTGAAAATATATAAATTCGTTCCCGGCGACCCAAGTAACCAAGAAGCGCTGGTTTTAAGCGATAAAATAAGATTCAATGTTGTTCCCGAAGGATCGCTGAAACCCATTTCTTTTTTCCGAAAAATCACTAAATTTATCACCGCTTCAACTTTGCACATCATCATTTCCACCTTTACCGCCACCGCGGTAATAATCGGGATAATTGCTTCCATAATCATAAGAAAAATAAAAAGAAAAATTAGAAATTTAGAAAATAGAAAGTAAAAAAACCGAAAATAGTCAGGCTTGATTTATGTTTCGTCCCGTTTTCTAGATTTCTATTTTCTAAATGAATTTTTCCGGAAAATATTTAAAACCCTTATTTATTTTTACAACATTAAACCTGTTAATTTTGGCGGGTTTTTTTTATTTTCCGAAAACAGCGCGGATGGAAACATCGTCAATAACCATTGAAATCGTTCCGCCTCAATGTTCCGACAACTTAGACAACGACGGCGACAATCACATTGACTATCCCAACGATCCTGATTGCGATTCGCCCAACGACTTAACCGAATCTCCTCCGCCGCCCACTCCCGCCCCAACGCCTTCTCCGATTCCTACGCCAACGCCCACGCCGCCGCCCTCCGGCGGAGGAGGATACTATCCGTTGCCGACAATCGTAAACTTTACAGGCAGAGCTTATCCTAAAAGCACGGTTACTCTTTTAAAAGACGCGCAAATCGCGGCCACAACCGTTGCCGGAAACGACGCCGCTTTTCAAATATCAATCAGCGGACTTTCGGCCGGCGCTTATCTTTTTTCTATGTATTCCGAGGATAATAAAGCCCGACGTTCCAGTTTGTTAACTTTTCCAGTAAGCGTAACTGCCGGCGTCACCACTAATATAAGCGGAATTTTTATCGCTCCGACAATAGATATTGATAAATCAGAAGTTAAGCGAGGAGACAATATATCTATTTTTGGACAATCGGCGCCGCAATCTGACATTGTAATAATGGTAAGTTCTGATGAAGAATTTTTCGCCAAAACCGTTTCGGACAAAGACGGGGTTTATCTTCATAATTTTGACACTTCGGTTTTAGACTACGGAAGTCATTATGCAAAATCAAAGGCGTCCATCGGAAATTTAATAAGCGGGTTCGGCTATGCCGTTAATTTCAAGGTGGGGACAAAAACCATAACCAAAACCGAAATCGCTAAAATTTTAAAAGGAGATTTAAACAACGACGGCAAAGTCAATTTGGTGGACTTTTCCATCGCCGCCTATTGGCACAAAAGACCGCTTTCCGAATCATTCAAGAAAATTGAAATGGAGCGCCTAAGCGGAGACGGAAAAATAAATTTAATAGATTTCAGCATTATGGCGTATTACTGGACCGGGTAATATAATACACGAATAGCAACGAATACAGGCGAAACAAATGACAACAAATATTAATGAAAATAAAATATTATATAAAGAATTATCCTATAAGATACAAGGATTAATTTTTGATATTCGCAACGATTTAGGTTCGGGGCATAAAGAATCAATTTATCAAAAAGCATTAGAAAAAGAATTGATTAATGCAGGCATAAAATTTCAAAAAGAACCTCCTATAAAAATATATTCTCGTAAAAAAGAGTTTTTGGGACTATATCGTCCAGATTTTTTGATAGAAAATAAAATTATCATTGAACTAAAAGCTTCCATACATATAAATCAACAAGAAATCAAAAGGGTTTATGATTATTTAAGAAACAGCGAATATGAGCCGGCATATCTAATAAATTTTGCCTCGCCTCGATTATATATTCGGAGATTATTATTCACTAACGATAGAAAAATTTGGTTAAAATTAGCTTCGTTATTCGTTGCTATTAGTTTTTTATTCGTTGCTATTCGCGAAGTACCCATTCATGCCGCCCAACTGTCCATCTTTTCTCCGCAAGCCGAGTTGTCAGTCGTCCAAGAATTTGGCATAAATCTGCTTTTAGACACAGAGAATAAAAATATCAATGCCGTGGAGGGCAAAATAGCGTTTCCTTTGGAGCTTTTAGAATTAAAAAATATTTATTACGGAGATTCTATTATAAGCCTATGGATTGAAAAGCCATCTTTGAAATCCAACGCTTATATCGTATTTTCCGGCATCACCCCGGGAGGATATTCCGGCTCAAACGGAAAAATATTAACAGCGGTTTTTTCGCCGAGAAAAAAAGGCCAAAGCGAAATCCAAATTCAAAGCGCTCGGACGCTTTTAAACGACGGGGACGGGACGCCGGCGCGATTAGAAATAAAAAATTTAGAATTTAAAATAGAAAATTTTAAAAAAACCGATTCTTTGGTTTCGCCTCCGTCTCTGCCCCCCTCTTTTGTCCGCTATCTGCCGGATACCATTCCGCCCGAACCGTTTATTCCCCAAATAGCGCAAGATCCCAATATTTTTGACAACCAATGGTTTTTAGTTTTCAACACCCAAGACAAAGGCATCGGTCTTGACGGCTATAAAGTTCAAGAAAACAGAAAACAGAAAACAGAAAATAAAAATTGGATTGAGGCGGAAAGCCCGTATTTACTGAAAGATCAAGCCCTGCGAAGCTATATTTTCGTAAAAGCAACGGATAAATCCGGCAACGAAAGAATCGCGATGATTTTTCCCAGATATCCGATTGAAGCCGAATGGTACGAAAACTATCTATTATGGATTATAATAATATTAGCGCTTGCTCTTACCGGCATAATTAGGATAGCAACAAGAAACAAGAAACAAGAGACAAGAGACAAGAGACAAAAGACAAGAGACAAGGAATAATAAACATGGAACAGGGAAATAATTTAAATACAATTGGATATCGTAAATTAATTGCTTGGCAAAAAGCTGACGAATTAGCGTTTCAAATTTATCAAGTTACAAAAAATTTTCCCTCCGAAGAAAAATTTGGTTTAATTTCTCAAATGCGCAGAGCGGCTTTATCAACGGCCGCAAACATTGCCGAGGGCTACGCTAAAAATTCTACAAAAGATAAAATTAATTTTTACAACATTGCGCTTGGTTCATTAACAGAAATTGAATATTATCTTGATTTTTCTTCAAGACTTTCTTATATTTCAGATATCCAATATCAAAACTTAACAAAATTGCGCTCAGAAACCGGTCGGCTGCTTAATGGACTAACGAAAGGAACGAGGAATAAATGGCAAAGAACAAGTAAAGTTGCATTAGCCTCGCTATTCCTTATTTCTGGTTTCTGGTTCCATGTTTCTGCAACACAGGCCGCGACGCTGTATTTTTCTCCCTCTTCAGGTTCTTATGCCGCAGGCGCGACTCTTACGCTGGGAGTTTATGTATCCAGCGGCGACAAATCAATGAACGCTGTTTCATCGGTAATTTCTTTTCCTCCCGACAAAATAGAGGTATTATCCATTGATAAAAGCGATTCCATAATCAGCCTTTGGGTGCAAAAGCCGTCATTTTCCAATTCTTTGGGAACAATAAATTTGGAAGGCATTGTATTAAATCCCGGATTTCAGGGAGATGCGGGAAGAATAATCCGCGCGCACTTCAAAGTTAAAAACGTTGGCAGCTCGGCAATAAATTTTTCCTCCGCGTCTGTTTTGGCAAACGACGGACAAGGAACCAATATCCTTTCGGAAATAAAAGCCGCCGATTTTAACATTATCTCTTCATCAATAGCGCCGGATTCCACTCCGCCGCCCGCTTTAACCCAGCCTTTGCCCGGCGCTCCCGAAATTTTTTCTTCAACGCATCCGGACCAAAATAAATGGTATGCGGATAAAAATCTCAAATTAGAATGGAGCTTGCTAAAAGACATTTCCGGAATAAGAATGATTTTGGATAAAAAGCCGGATTCAATTCCCGAAATTTCTTCGCCGGAATTTTTAAAATCTTTTGATTACCGAAATCTAGAAAACGGAATCTGGTATTTCCATCTTCGCTTTAAAAATCAATCCGGGTGGGGAAAAACTTCTCATTTTAAAATTCAAATAGACAGCGACCCGCCAGAATCTTTATCAATAAAATTAATGGACGGAAAAGAAACAACCAGCCGCGCGCCATCATTTTGCTTTGAAGCCAAAGACGCTCTTTCCGGAATTAATTATTTCCAAGCCAAAATAGGCGAAAAAAACTTTGTAAAAATTGACGGAGCATCTTATTCCGCTCCGCTGCTTGAACCGGGAAAACACCTATTGGTTGTCCGCGCGTTTGACAAAGCCGGAAATTATTTAGAATCTTCGGAAGAATTTATCATTAAACCAATCGAACCGCCATTTTTTACGGAATTTACAAATAAAATATCCACTCAGGAAACGCTCGTGATAAGAGGCAAAGCAACCCCTGATTCGCGAATAAATATTTATATTCAAAGAAACGGCGAATCCGCAGAGATTCAATCAATAAAAAGCAATAATAATGGAAATTTTATATTCGCCTTTGAAAATAAATTAGGAGAAGGAATATACAGCATTTGGGCTTATGTCATTGATGAAAAAGGATTTAAAAGCGATCCGTCGGCAAAAATAAACATTCAAGTTTATCGGTCCGGATTTTTTAAATTCGGCAAAGCGGCGGCTTTAATAAATATTTTAATTGCTTTAACCGCTCTCGCTTTTGTACTGGCTATTTATGCCTGGGCTCGTCTTATGAAATGGAAAAAAATAATGGAAGAAGAGGCCAAAAAAACCGAGGCGCAGCTGCATAATGTTTTTGACGCTTTAAAAGAAAATGTTGAAAATGAAATAGCGAAAATAGACGGCAAAGACAATTTAAGCGCCAAAGAAAAACAAGCATCCGGCGAACTAAAAAAAGAATTAAACATTTCAGAAAATTTTATCAACAGCAAAATTAAAGACATCAAAAAAAATCTCAAATAAATGTTCCTTATAAAAAACATTTTACTTTTCATTTTCTGAAATAAAAATATTATTCAACAGAAAACCGATCCTATTACAGGATCGGTTTTCTGTTGATGTTTATTGGTGAAATCCGAAGCCATTTTGAGCAAAATCCAGAGGATTTTAATACTGAACAGTGAAAAGGCTTAGATTTCAATTATTATTTTAATGCTTTCTGACAATCTTCTCACCCGATTGTTTTTATTCTTTCATACCATAAAGATGTTAAGCATAGCTTGAGCAATGCTGAAATAAATGAGTAAGCTCAAAATATCTCGGATAACAGTGGCGAAAGGACCGCTGGCAATAGCCGGATCATATTTGATTTTGGAAAACAGCCAGGGCAGAAATATTGCCACGGCCATGGCCGCAAGAACAGTCACAAAAATTGAAATTCCCAAGATCGTCCCTAATAAACCGGACTGCCACCACAGCAAAGAAATAGCGGAGATAGTAATCCCTAAAACAAGCGCTAAAGCTAAGTTTACTTTTACTTCTCTTCCAATGTATTTTTTAAAGTCAAGATTATGGTCCAGCGCTAACGAACGAATAAAGATAATTTGGGTCTGAGCGCCGACTGCGTCTGCCATATAGACAACCGCTGGAATAAAAGCCGCTAAAATCAACTGCGCCCGGAGGGCGTCCTCAAAAAATCCGACAATAAAAGCGGCAACTATTCCGCCTAAAAGTCCTAAGATAAGCCATGGCAGTCTTTTGCGAAAATGAACGGCGGCCGACGCTTTTATAATGTCTACGGCTGGATCTTTCAATTTGCCTACTCCAGCAAAACGAAGAACGTCTTCCATATTTTCATTATGCAAAATATTTAAAATAACATCAGAAGGAACAACGCCAAGGAAATGGTTTTCTTTATCAACCAGCGGTATAGCTTTAAGATTATGCCGCAAAGCTAAAAGAGCGACCCTTTCCTGGTCAGTATGAGCGCGCGCTGTAACTAAGCCTCTAATCATTGCCCGAGCCGCTAAACTGGTTTTAGGAAAACGAAAAACATCCTTTATGGAGATAACCCCGCCGAGCTTTCTATTTTTATCAATAAGATAAATATAATTTATCGTTTCAAATTCTTTTATTTTTTCAAACAGCATTTTTTCAATATCGGCGATAGTGGCTTCGGTGTCAGCTATAGGTATATTAACAGTCATAAGCCTGCCCGCAGATTCCGGGGGAAAATTTGACTCGTTAACTGATAGCTGTTTTTTAATTGATATAGTCATATTAATTAATTCATCTAAGACAACACTCAAAGCCGCGGTTTTCTGTTGGTGTTTGTTGGAAAAAGTCAGAACTCATTTTGAACGAAATCCCGACTGATTGCCGCGCTTCGCGTGGCAGAACCAAAACTGAACGCTCGGGCGGGCAAAAAGGAAGGGGGTTGGGGGGAAGGAATTTTTGCCCGCCCTCGCTTTCGCCGCTTCTTTTTTCGCCGCCGCAATTTTTCGTGCCAACAAAGTTGGCGCGCCGCCTATCTATTTTAACTTATTAATTTCGTTAGGCAACTCTTCCAACAATTTTTTAATATGCCTCACGAGATAAATTCTTTTATCTCCGTAATAAAAAGCTATGTCGTCTTGATATTCATTGCCTAACGAAATATTTTCTCCAATTTTTACTGCGTTCGGACATTTTCCCGCAAAAGTATTGAAAACAAATTTTATACTTGAATTAGTGATGTAATTTCTTGGGCTATCGCTATGGCAAGCAGAGTTTCGTAAATTATTTACCAAATCTGTGATGTCTTTGATATTTTGGTCGGTTTGAACATCGTCCGCCCAAACTACTCGGTTGTTCTTTTTGCTTAACTCTTGGAGAATATAATTTAGTCGGACTAAAATTTCAATAAAAGCCGACTGGGTAAAAATTTGATGTTGTGCAAAAATTTGCGAATTATAAAGATCGGCGCACCGTTGCACTTCCATTAGCAGATCTCGTTTTTGTAATTCCAAATCATTCATATTTTTACAAAGATTCAAAAACTGACCTAACCGCTTTTGCCATTAATTTTCTGCGCTCTTTCAAGAAGTCATTAAAATTCATATCGTAAAAATTTTCTGGCAAACAATGATCGGCCAAAACCTTTTTCAAATCAGCTTCTCTTTTTTTGTAGTACCTATTTTTTATATCAACAAAATATTCTTTCGGTGCCGTGTCGCTTATATCAATATTGTCTTCAAATTCAAGGTAGGTAAAATTGGCAACTTGATTTATTTGGCGGCGATCTAAACCAAATTCGGACAATAGATAGTTTCTCGGAAAAATATGGTGTTTTTCCAAATCCTTTTTCCTCTTTTTCAAAGCTGGGTCAAACAAATCGCCAACTTTTCGTTCTGAAAAAAGAACATTCGCACCTTTTCTAA
>CAYTHZ010000016.1:0-13320 GCA_964437745.1 uncultured Candidatus Saccharibacteria bacterium | reverse complement strand
AGAAACAAAGAAATAGATAAATTAAATTCAAAATTCAAAATTCAAAATTCAAAATTTAGAGTTTTAAAGGGTTGTGAGGCAAATATTTTAGAGGATGGCTCAATTGATATTAATGATAAAGCTTTGGCAAAACTTGATTATGTTATTGCCGGCGTGCATTCGAGCATGAAAATCTCAAAAGACGCAATGACGAAAAGAATTATCAGGGCAATGGAAAATCCCAATGTGGATATTATTTCCCATCCCACCGGCCGGATTATCGGCCAACGAGATGAATACCGGATGGATTTTGAAAAAATTTTAAAAGCTGCTGCCGATACGAAAACCGTTTTGGAGATAAATTCTTTTCCAAGCCGGCTTGACCTCAATGATGTTAATGTTAAAAAGGCGATTGCCTGCGGCGTTAAGCTTGTAATTAATGCGGATTTTCATGGAAAATCGCACCATTTATCTTATGCTAAATTCGGCATTGCCCAAGCCAGAAGAGGATGGGCGAAAAAAAACGATATAATTAACGCGCGACCTTTGGAAAAGTTGTTAAAATGTTTTAAAACCCCCTTGCTTGAAAATTTTTTAGTGTAAAAAGTGGAAAAATTAAAAATTTAAAACTCGGTATGGAAATTGGAAATTAAAAAATAACAATTTCCAATTTCCAAGTATTCAATTTCCAAACAAAGATTTAATTTCCAAATAAGGATTCAACTTTACCAACTTTACAAACTTTATAAACTTTATAACTTTATAACTAAAATTAACCCATTAACTCGTTAACTCAACAATGATAATGAATTAATAACCTTTATAATTTCTATGAAGGATGTTCAAAAACAACTTCAAATTTACCATAAGGAAGCCGAAGAGCGCGACGCTAAAATTAGGGCGGACAAGCTGGGATTGCCCTATTTTGATTTATATACAGCTCCGTGCGAGCCGGACGCCTTAAAGCTTATAAGCGAAAAAGATTCCCAAGAAGCGGAGATTTTGGCGTTTTCTTTAAAGTTTTCCAGCAAGGCGGGGTTTGTCGCCGGAGAAAAAGATCTTTATTTGGCGGTTTTTGATCCGCGCGACGATAAGGCAAAAAAAATAATTTCAGGATTACAAAACGAGGGATATGAAATAAAAATATTCATTGTATCTAAAAGCGGGCTCAAAAAAACAAGAATAAATTATCAATATTTGGCTAAGCCGATGCAGGAAATTACCGGCGCAACATACATTAATAGGGAAATAATAAACCACTACGAAGCAAATTTAAACATTTTCAAAAAAATAGCCGATGATCTGTCTAATCTCAAAAAAGAAGACACCACGGAAATGATAACAATGATATTGGCCGCCGGACTTTCCTGCGACGCGTCCGATATTCATATTGAATCTCAAGAATACGGGATTGATATGAGGATAAGGGTTGATGGAGTGCTGCAAGAATCGGGCAGTTTGGAAAAAACAAAGTATAAAAGCCTTTTAATGCGGATAAAGCTTTTGGCGAAGCTGAAGCTGAACATCCGCGATAAACCCCAGGACGGGCATTTTACCATAAAAGTAAAAGACAAAGAAAAAATTGGAAATGAAATAGAAATCCGCGTTTCCGTGGTGCCGGGACCTTACGGCGAATCCGTTGTTTTAAGAATACTTGATCCTGCCAAGACAATCATTGAAATAGACAAGCTCGGATTAAGAGATGATATTTTAGAAATAATAACCGAAGAAGCCCATAAACCCCAGGGATTCATTTTAAACACCGGCCCCACCGGCTCCGGAAAAACCACCACTCTTTACGCCATGCTTCAGAAAATAAATTCTCCGGATGTAAAAATAGTCACCATTGAAGACCCGATTGAATACCATGTGAACGGCATTACTCAAACACAAATTGACTCCTCCTCCGGATATACTTTTGCCACCGGGCTGCGCTCTATTTTGCGCCATGACCCAGATGTCATATTGGTGGGAGAAATAAGAGACGCGGAATCCGCTGAAATAGCCATGCAATCCGCCATGACCGGCCATTTGGTTTTATCAACCATTCATGCCAACGATTCTATAGCCGCCATACCGCGCCTTAAAGAATTAAAGGTGGAACTTCCGATTCTTTCTAACGCCTTGAATTTAATAATCGGCCAACGTCTCTTAAGAAAGCTTTGTTCCTGCGCCAAATACCAGCCGCTTCATCCTCTTTTAAAAAAAGAAGCCGAGGCGGCCCTAAACGCCATGCCGATTAAAATTAAAAAGCCGGATATAGAAATCGCTAAAATTGGAACGCCGGTCGGGTGCAATCTTTGCAATCTTACCGGATATAAAGGAAGAATCGCGGTAATGGAGGCGTATCAAATTTACCCCAATGTTAAAAAGTTAATAACCAACGGCGTTTTTTCGGACGAGCTTTTAAAAGCCGGCTTGGACCACGGATTCACCACTATGCAGCAGGATGCTCTTTTAAAAGTTTTAAACGGCGTAACTTCTTTTGAAGAAGCGGAAAGAATTGTCGGAAAAACTCTTTCTTTGCCGGGAAAAGAAATTATAGATTATGTTTTGTTTGACGAATATCGCCAAAAAATAGTTTCCATCCAGGATTTTCAAAAAATAATAAAATCGCTTCCCAAGAAAGAAGCCAAAAATTTAGGAGAAATAATTTTTGCTGGAGGAATTATTGCTGATGCCTCGGATATTTTAGTAGAGCCGAAAGAAGATGGAAGCGCCAGGATTAGATTAAGGATAGACGGAATTCTTTACGAAGCCGCCGTATTGGAGCACGACGCTTACGAATCAATATTGGCAAGAATAAAATATTTGTCCGGAGCGAAAATTTATATCAACGATATGCCGCAGGAAGGCAGATTTACGATTGAGGCTGCCGGACAAGAGATAGAAATTAGAATGTCTTGCATGCCGGGGCCGCATGGAGAATCAATCGCTTTGCGTGTTTTGAATCCGGAAAATTTATTCACCGAATTGGAAAATTTGGGATTGCGGCCCGATTATTTAAAAATAATTAATGAAGAAATTCATAAACCCCAGGGATTTATTTTAAACACCGGCCCCACTGGCTCCGGAAAAACCACCACTCTTTACGCGATGCTTCAAAAAATAAATTCTCCGGAAATAAAAATTATCACTATTGAAGACCCGATTGAATACAAAATACTCGGCATTACCCAAAGTCAGGTAAACGAAGAGGTTGGTTATACTTTTTCTTCGGGCTTAAAATCAATTCTGCGGCAAAATCCCAACGTTGTTTTAGTGGGAGAAATCCGCGACGCTGATTCCGCGGACATTGCCCTTCAATCCGCTTTAACCGGACATTTGATTTTATCCACAGTGCATGCCAATGATTCTGCCGGAGCTATTCCTCGTCTTTTAGAGTTTAAAGTCGCGCCCAACACGATAGTCGCGGCGCTGAATTTGATAATAGCGCAGCGCTTAACGAGAAGAGTTTGCTTAAAGTGCGGCGGATTATTCAAGCCGCCAAAAGAAATTTTACAAAAAATTAAAACAGCGCTGAACTCAATCCCCAAAAACGTTTTATTTGAAAATAATATAAATATTGAAAATATTTCAGAAATAAAAAAAGCGAATCTGAAAGGATGCGCCTTCTGTAATTTTACCGGATATAAAGGAAGAATTGCGGTATACGAACTTTTGAAATTCACGCGGCCGTTGCAAACAGTCATCAGCGAAAAAGTTTCCGATATACAAATAAAGGTAGTGGCGGAAAAAGAGGGATTTACAAATATGAAACAGGATGCTTTAATTAAAGTGTTGCAGGGTGTTATTGACTTTGAGGAAGCGGAGAGAGTTTTGGGAAAAATAATTTAACATTTTTTAAATATTTAAATTTTTAAATATTCAAAAACCCCATTAATCTGTAGGCAATACCCCGAAATTCATTCGGGATGCAGAACTTCATTGAGGAATAATCCAGCGCCAACCAAATTATCCTTAATCAAAGTTCCTTATCGGCCCTTAAGGTTTAAAAAGCCTTAATTGCCTACAGGTTAATGGGGTCTGCTTTTATTGACACATCACAATATTTAATTTTCTAATTCCATTATATAACTAAAATAGAAATATGTCAAGTAGTAAATTTGGCGGCGCGGAAAACTTAATAGATTTGGCGCTTCGGCCAAAAAAATGGGATGAATATGTCGGCCAGGAAAATTTAAAACGCAATCTTAAAATTATTATAGAAGCCGCCAAAAAGCGCAGCGAAGTGTGCGACCACCTTTTATTTTACGGGCAGGCGGGGCTTGGCAAAACCACTCTTGCTTATCTTATTGCCTCGGAAATGCAATCGGAAATTAAAACTACCACCGGGCCGGCGATAGAGAAAATAGCCGACTTAGCTTCAATTCTGACCAATATTAAAGAAAACGACATTCTTTTCATAGATGAGGCGCATCGGCTTAATAAAATGGTGGAAGAAATCCTTTATCCGGCCATGGAAAACAGGATTTTAAACATAATCGTCGGCAAAGGCCCCTCTGCCCGCGCATTTCAAATAGACCTGCCGCCTTTTACTTTAGTCGCCGCAACCACCAGGCCCGGCATGCTCTCTAATCCCCTGCGCAGCCGATTCGGCGCCGCATTTAAACTGGACTTTTACCAAGATCAAGAAATAGAAACAATCATTGAACGTTCGGCAAAATTATTAAATGTGAAAATCAGCAAAGAAGCGGTGGAATTTTTAGCCAAAATTTCCAGAGGAACGCCTCGGGTGGCAAATCGCATTTTAAAAAGAGCCCGAGATTTTTCGGAGGTCCAAAATAAATCGCAAATAGACATCGGCTCCGCCAAAGAATCAATGGAGCTTCTGGAAATTGATGAATTGGGATTGGAGCTGGACGACCGGAAAATTTTAACCACAATCATTGAAAAATTCAACGGCGGGCCGGTTGGTATAAACTCGCTGGCAGCCTCAATTAACGAAGAAAAAGACAATATTGAAGAAATTTGCGAACCGTATTTATTAAGAGTTGGATTTTTAGCCCGGACGCCAAAAGGAAGAATCGTCACGCCGGCGGGATATAAATATCTTAAAATTCCCTTTAATGGACAAGACGCGTTGAGTATTTAACGCTTCTTAAAGCATAAGCCTCGTGTTTTAGACGAGGCTTTTTTATTTTTTGGGGGAATTTTAACCAAAATTAATATGGCATTCGGAATGTTAATCCGGAAACTTATAGATAAAAATTGAAGTTCCGGCGCGGCCCACGGGCTTGTCGCTTTCTTTAAGCCAGGGATAATTTTCTTCCGGTTTTCTTTCAAAGCCCGGCGCAAGCTTTGCCTTGGCTTGCTGCAAGAATGTTCCCGAAAGAGCAAACCATCCTTTGGGCTGCCCCCGCTCCGGATGCCACCATTCCGCCTTGTCTTTTAAATAATAAGACGGGCTTCCGCCTCCGAAATAATAAATTTGAATTTTATCTATATTGTTTTTTTCAACAAATTTTTTCAAAAATTTTAAATCTTGCCCCCAGTCAAAATTAGAATCTACCACGTATTTATAGCCTCCGTGCGGACCGCCGGCGAATTCGTTGAAATAAGAAAGGAAATGAGGGCTGGTAAATAATGCTTCCAATAAAAACCAGAGCATTAAAATCGCGATTAAAGAGGGCTTTAATATTAAAGAAGCGTCCTGTTTAATTATGGCAAATAATTTCATCAAAAATCCGTTTGCCGAAACGGCGAGCGGCTGGAACCAATTTTTTATCTGGCTGATTGCCAGTATATAAATAAAGGGGATAGTTGGCAAAATATGCCTTAATCCGATATTAAGAGGGCTTTTAATGCTGTATGCCCAGTAAAAAATTACAAAAAATAACAACGCGCTTAATTCAAATTTTTTTCCATAGTTCGTCTCATGCTCCCTGTCTCTTGTCTCTTGTCTCTTGTTTCTTGTTTCTTGTTTCTTGTCTCTTGTCTCTACAATAGAAGAGGCTTTTTTAAATAATCGCGCCGCGCATAAAATAATCGCCAATAATATTAAAATAAGAGACGGAATCGGCTCTTTAAGCAAGAAAACAACGGGAAAATAATACCACCAGCCCGCGGATGACACTTCGCCAAGAAAATAAGCAATGCTTCCCCTGGAAGCTCGCTGGACAACCATCAACACTCCCGAGAGATATTGCGCAAATGGCCTTAAAATTTCATTTCTCGTCATCAAAATATTTATTTCCGCAAGGCATCTTATTTGCCTTTGGAGGCCGACCCAGCTTGAACAAGTTTTCATTTCCGAATCAGGCCCTCCGGCAAAAGAATTCAAAATAAAAACAGTGTCGCTGGTTTGTTTTTCTGCGGGATAATTTTGAACATGGTGCAAGTAGGGAACATAAATTACCGCCAAGCCGACAATGAATATGAATATAAATCCGGTGATATAATTTGCCAAAGAAAAATTTTTTTCCGATTCAACGGCGTATTTTTTTTGGCGGACGGGCCAATATTTTTTCAATAAAAAAACCGCCAAAATTATAATATAATAAGGAATTAAAAGAACCGTGGAAAATTTTAAAAGCTGCGCCAATCCGAAGGCAATTCCCGCAAAAATAACATTTTTCCGAGAAGGTTCTTTTAAAAATTTAATAAAATAATAGATGCCGAGGGCAAACCCCAAAGTGGCGGCAATGTCTGTGGCAACATAATGCCCGTGCGCCAAAACAGTCGGATTGAGAATAAATAGGAAAAAAACCAGAAATCCCCATTTGGCGCCCAAAAGTTCTTTGGCCCATTTAAAAATAAAAAGCCCCAAAAGCAAAGTTAAAATAATCGGCAAAAACCTTGCCCAGAAAATAATTTTATCCGCGTCGTTTCCGGATTCATAAAGAAATTTTGAGCCAACGGTCCACTGGCCGTTTACAAATTCCTGGAAATCCGGGCTGTCTTTGGGAAAATTTAAATCCATAAACAAAAGCGGAATTGCCGATAAATCTTTCAAAAGAGGCGGGTGCTCGGGGTTTAATCGGGCGTCCGCCAGTTTCATATATGAATAACCCGCGGGAATGTGCGCCAGCTCGTCCATTATGGCGGATTCTTTTTTTGAAGAATAAAGCATTAAAGCGAGCGCTAAAATCGCGATAATTGCCACCCCGGCGTTAATTGCGTTTTTAAAAATATTTTTATTTAAAAAATTAACAAACATACTTTTAATTTTCCGGTTCTAAATAAACGACAATCGCGTCGCGTTCAATTTCCGCTGTTTTTAATTCTTCCGGCAATAAATAATGGATATTTTTTTTGGCGCGCTCTTGCGGCAAAAAAGTGTCGGTGATAAACATTGTTGTCGCGGCCGGCATCGGGATTGGCCGGCCGGTATATCTTTCGGAAAAAGGAATTCCCGAAGCGTTTACAACGACATATTTGGGCGCTTCGTCGGGAAGAGAATTTAAATATTTTCCTATTTGGACATATCGCCCGCTAAAAGCGTTAAAAACATTTTTATCGGTTGCCCAGCCGTAAAAATAAAAATAGAAAGTTTGCAATATGAATAAAATCGCGATGCCGGAAACAGCGATTGTTTTAAGCCGGTTTTTTTCGGAAGAAAAGATTATCCCCGGTTTTAAAGCTTTTGGCAATCCGAGAAATTTTTTCTTTTCGGGGGCGCTCATTTCCTGCCAAATTTTTATAATTTTGGCGGCGGCCAAATAAGCGCCAAGCCCGACAAAAATATAAACAAAGGGAATCGCGGCAATGGCTCTCAAAGCGTGAGGCAGGCTTTCGGCGCTTAAAATGGCGGGGGAAAGCATTGTTAAAAAACCAAAAACCAAAAACCAAAAACCAAAAACCGCTTTAAAAGAATTTTGGCGATAATTTTTTCTTTGGGATATTTGCCATATTGAATAACTAAGTCCGACAAGGAAAAATATTCCGGTTAAAAAATCAAGCTGGGGCGCGCAAGCGTAGTTATGGCGCCAATTGCAGTCGCCGCGGACATTAAACATTCTCAAAGTAAGCGCGGCGTTTTTAAAAAATGCCGAAGCCGGATTTTCCGAAGCGAAAATGGAAACCTGCGCGCTTCGGCCCGCAAAATCAGCGGGGTGGTTGAAAAAATACAAGCCAAGTGGCAAAAAGACTAAAAAACAAGAGACAAGGAATAAGGAACAAGAGACAAGAAGTTTTTTGCGGATAGCCCTATCTTTGTTGCCGAGCCAATGAAGAATAAAAATCGCCAGAATAATTACGGGTGTAATTCGGTAAGCGATATAAGAATAAAACCCTAATCCGTAAACAAGGCCGGAGAATATAGAATTTTGAATATATAATTTAGGAGGTTTTAATTCTTCAATTTGACGAAAAGCTTTAAATAAGAAATACAGTCCCCAAATCAGGAAAAACGGCGCCATTATGGCGCGAAACCCGATGCGGGAAAAATTGATATGCCAAAAACTCACGGCGAGAAAAAATGAAGATAAAATCGCGATAATTTCCGCGTTGACATTTTTAAAAGGATTGTTATGCTTATATTGGTTATCAGGCAGCGTTGCATCTGAATAGATGGGACCCAAAGCAACATTTTCATTCTTGGAAATGTTGCTTTTATTTTTTTCCTGTTTATAATTTATTTTTGAATAAAATATTTCTTTGGTTAAAAAATACATTCCTAAAGCAGTAAAAATTCCGAAAAGCGCGGAAATAATCCGCAAAGCCCACGGTTCGTTGCCGAAAATTTTAACTGACATCGCCTGGATATTAATAAACAATCCTTCGCGGCCGTTGTTGTCCTGATAAAACACCCTGAAACCGCCGGCTTCTTTCGGCCCGTAAAGGGCTTCAAGGGCGTTGTTGCCGTTCATCGCTTCATCCGGATAAAGCCCGGGCGGGACGGAATCAATTTTGTAAAGGCGAAAAAAAGCGGCAACGCAGATTATTAAAATAAGAATTAAAATTGGGTATTTTTTAGGAATCATCCCGTTAGAGATAGGAAACGCCCCTGAATAAATTTAGAATAACGCTTTCTGTTGCTAATTTAATCCCGTTAAAAATTTTGAAAAATATTATTTAGGGCGTTTCCGTAAACTATTTTTATGATTATTTAATTTACAATAAGCTTTAATTATTTAATAAACCCGCTAAATATCAATAAGGCTTTAATCTCTAACGGGACATTATTTTCATTTTACAACAAAACAAAAATGGAGTAAAATATAATCATATGAACTCATGGCGAGTAATTTCTTTGCCAAACTACAAGATAGCCGATAATAATTTATTGAACAATTTCCAATTTCCAAGTATTCAATTTCCAAATAAATGAGTAATAATGTTTGAAAATTGGAAATTAAAAACTTGGAAATTGTTTGGAAATTCCAAAAATTTGGAAATTGGAAATTAAAAAATAGTTAAATTAACCTGTTAACCCGTTAACTCGTTAACTAATTTCATTAACCCGTTAACTTGCTAACTCGTTAACTTATTAATAATGAATTATAATATTCTAAATCAAAAAGATTTTGAGGAATTAAAAATAAAAGAGCCAAAAAGGTTTAAGCATGAAACAGAAGGCGGCGAGTATTTGGATTTAAGAGGAGAAAAATTAAAGTCGATTGAAGGATTTGACACCGAAAGAATAAATCGCTTGGCTTCCATTGTCAGGGGTTTTGCTTTTGCCGCCATTGAGGCCGCGAAATCCGGGCATCCGGGCGGCTCGTCTTCAAAAACCGAACAGTTTTTAACGCTTCTTTTTTCCGGAGTTATGGCTTTTGACCCGATGAACCCGAAAAATCCCGGCAGAGACAGAGTGGTGTGGTCTGCCGGACATTGTTCTCCTCTTTTGTACGCCGGTCTTTGTTTAATATATGAATCTTACAGAAAATCCGGCTGTTCTTTGGAAAGCATTGATAATGCCAAGGCGGTTCTTTGCAGTCCCGCGAATGTTTGCGAGTGTCTGGTTGATTTTAGAACTTGCAAAGGACCGGCCGGGCATATTGAATCTTATTATCCTTTGGCTGATGTTTCCACCGGCTCTTCGGGCCACGGGCTTTCGGCGGCGGCCGGTTTAGCCAGCCTCCATCGTTCCTGCGGGCTTGAAACAAAAGTTTTCGTTTTAATGGGCGACGCGGAAACAGAAGAGGGAATGAGTTATGAAGCGAGAAATATGATTAGCGCCATTGGTTTGGATAATATCATTGTTTCTTTGGATTATAATCATTATGGGATTGACGGGAATATAAATGAAGTGGTGTCTACGGATTATGTCAATCATTGGCGCTCTTTGGGCTGGAATGTTATTGAAATTGATGGCCACAATCTTTTAGAAGCGGCATACGCGTATCACAAGGCGGTTCAAGGGTTTAATAATCAAAAAGCCACCGTAATAATCGCCCATACGATAAAAGGCAAGCATTATGGCAAAACGGAAAATACCGCCGACTCCCACGGCGCGCCGGCAAAGCACGACGAATATGTGGAAATAATGAAAAAATTAGGCTTTGAAATACCGGGAATTGAAAATGAGGCGCAAAAAGATATTGAAGCCGCGCTTTCTAAATTAACCGATGACGACGTTAAATATATAATTGACCGTTTAGATATTGGGGCGAAAAATATTAAACCGGAAAAAGAATTAATATTACAAATTCACACAGCCCTGAAAGATAGGCCGCTGGTTAATCCCAAAGAATTGAAGCGGCCGGATATTCTGCCGCCGGAGTTGGTATTCAAGGAGGGAGAGCCGACGGCCACAAGAAAAGCCACCGAAGCTTGGTTTAAATGGCTGATGCAAAACTCCGCTTTCTTTTATCTGGGCGCCGGGGATTTAATGAAATCTATTTTAACCGGCGCCGGAGAGCAAGTTTACGGCATAATTAACAAAGAAAATCCTTTGGGAAGGGGTTTGCGGTTCGGAATAGCGGAGCAGAATATGGCAATGTTTTCAACCGCTTTAACTCAAGATATTTTGCCCGGCGGCTATCAGGCGGTTTCGGCTTTTTCTTCATATGGAGTTTTCACTTCTATAATGGCAAATTCCGTAAGAATGGCTTTGATAAACAATTATGTTAATCCGAAAAATAAAGGATTTTTTATAGTTTTGGCGGCGCACGACGGCCCGGAAACAGGAGAAGACGGCCCCACTCACCACGGACTTTTCTGGATGGCTTTGTACAACGCTTACCCGGGAATAAAAGTTTACAAACCCAACGACGCCAACGAGGCCGTGGAAATGCTTTTTTACGCCTTGGAAAAAGGCGAGCCGGTCGCTTTTTCGGTGATGAGGCCCAATACCCCGGTTTTTGAAAGAGGCGAGGGTAAAGCGCCTCCTGCCAAAGAAGCCGTAAACGGCGCTTATGTTTTCAGAAATTTCAAAGACAACGGAAAGAAAAAAATAGTTTTAGCGGTCTGCGGAGGCCAAGTTTTGGCAAATGTTTTGGAAATTTTGCCGAATTTGGAAAAAAATGGATTGGATGTTAAAATAATAGCGGTTACTTCGCCGGAGTTGTTTGAGGAATTAAGAGAAAAAGACAAAGCCAAAGCGGATTCCATTTTATCGGACGAAGAAAGGCAATATGTCATTACCTTGCATAACGGCTGGCCGGGATTTTTATATCCGTTTGCCCTGCCCAAAGATTATAATAAAAAAACTTTCGGCATCAGCCGATTTCTAAAAGCCGGGCCCGCCAAAGAAGTTTACGAATTGGCGGAATTAACCCCGAAAGATATAGAGAAAAAGATTATTAATTCATTATCAGTATTGAGTTAACGGGTTAATTTTAGTTATAAAGTTATAAAGTTATAAAGTTTGTAAAGTTATAAAGTTGAAGGTTATAAAGTTAACGGGTTAATTTTAACTAATTTTAAATTTCTAATTTTTAATTTTGAAAAATTTTTAATGACTGAATTACAAAACAAATATGATTTAGAAGAAAGGACGGCTAAATTTGGCGAGGAAATTATTGAATTTTGTAAAAATCTTAGACAAGATGTAGTTAATAGGCCGATTATTAGTCAGTTAGTCCGTTCGGGAACGAGTATTGGCGCTAACTATATGGAGGCAAATGCCGCAAGTTCTAGAAAAGATTTTAGGAATAAAATTTTTATTTGTAAGAAAGAAGCGCAGGAAACAAAACACTGGTTAAGGATGATTTCTAAATGTATGCCAGAGAGAAAAGAAGAAGCAAGAAAATTATGGAAAGAAGCGCAAGAATTGACTTTAATCTTTGGGAAAATTGTTTTTAAATTGAGAAATTAGAATTTTATTCAAAATTTTAATTTTAAAATTTAAAATTACGCATGCTTTGGTAAATAGTTTAAAATAGGCTATATTTTTAATGTTGCGGCGAATTTTAGCCGTAGCCTGTGGACTATAGTCTGTAGACAAATATATGCGATACAAAAAGAGCTTTGCCCCGTTAGAAGTCTTACGAAAAGTCAATATTTTATATCGCAAAAAGCCGAAGGCGATTTCGCCGGATGTTTTGCGTAAAGATAAAAGCTCGGCTGGACTTCTAACGGGGCTTACTTTAATAGAACTTCTTTTATATATGGGCGTGTCGGTGGCGGTGGTGACGGCTGCCGCTGGAATTTTAACCGTTAGCACTCGGGTTCAACAAAAAACATCCGCGGAAGTTATAGTTAACGAACAGACGAATTTTGCCATGAGCGCGATTTCTCGCTTAACTCGTTATTCTTCAAACATAGCGATTCCGGTAAATATTACGACTTCCACTTTGAAGTTAAGGATGAAAGACCCGCAAAAAGACCCAACCTGCGTTTTATTGGACGGAGGAAAAATTAAAATTGCCGAAGGACCGGCAGGATCCGGCAATGACCAGAATTGCACCTCTACTTTACAAGAATTAACTTCAAATCAAGTAATCGTTAACCTTATGAGTTTCAGGAAAATCAGCCAATATCCGGGGCATGATTCTGTTTCCATAGACTTGCAGATGACTTTTAATACTTCAAATCCGCGATTCCAAGTTTTCCAAAAATTAAGCTCCGCCATATCCCGGGTTTCAGCCGCCACTTTTGATTCCGATTTAGTTCCCGGCAGTTCCTATAACTACACCATCGGACAATCAGGCGCTCCTTGGAGAAATATTTATATGGCAACCGGCACCGCCAGCAATCCTTCTTATACTTTTCATAATAATGCAAATACCGGAATTTTCTCGCCGAATTTAAACACTTTAGGGATTACCACCGGTGGCAGCCAACGTTTAACCATTGCTTCGGACGGCAGCGTCGGCATCGGGGTAACGAATCCGAGAAACAGGTTGAGTATTGAGAATTATTTTTTCACTCCGAACCGATGGAATGTTATGAGTAGTGTTTACGGCGAGGCCTATGGGGCGACTTCCTCATACAATGCGGTAGTTGGTTTACATG
>CAYTHZ010000015.1:6422-14759 GCA_964437745.1 uncultured Candidatus Saccharibacteria bacterium | reverse complement strand
GGATATAAGGATTAGACCCAAAAGCCCAAGCGACCGTTATGTATCTACAAAAGTAGAAATTGGATATAAGGATTAGACAGCGGAAATGGCTCTATTATTAGCTAAAGATGCAAATAACCAAAATATTGAGTTATGACTTTGCTTGTAAAATAGAGCCATTTTCCATTTATAAAAAATAAGGACCGAGGTTTTGTTGCCTCGTTTTCCGCTGTAATTAAGCGCTAATTAAGCGCACAGACCTCTTGCAAAATAAGCTTTTGAGATAATTTTCAGGAAATTTTGAGCGAGGCGAAGTTCGGAAAAATCAGATAGTATTTGGAAAATACAGCTGATTTTTACGAACGAGCCGCAGCCAAAATTAACGAAAATTAGCCAAAATGTTATTTTGCAAGAGGTCTAATAAGTCTAATCTGTATACGACAATTTCCACCTTTTTATCTTTTTTCTACTTGAGTGGAATTCTCTTTTTAAAGAGCGTCTATTCAAATATAATTACGTCCTTTTCTTCGTTTTGGGCATAGCCGTATCGCGCGATTTTTTTCTGGCAGGATTCGCAAATCGGCATTATGATAACGCTGTCGGTATTTTTGAATTGCTTTTTATACTTTAATTCTATCTCGCTTAAAATATTTTGCAATACCCTTTGGCTATGCTTTATTTCATAAACAGAATATTGTATTTTTCTGCCGAATTTTTTCAGGAATTTGGAAAATTTTGCTCGCGGCCTGTTTTTTTCAAAATCGTAAGAAATAATAAGCATAAACTAATTTTATCGCGATATTTTAAATTCGGGGAAAGAATTACGCTCGCTATTCATTATAAACCGGTAAAATCCTTGGACATATTTAAAAATTTCTTCGCGGTTTTCCATAATCGTTTCTAAAAATACGCGCGCGTATTTTTGGCTATTAAAAAACGAAGAAATTACCCGGCCGTTTTCGGCTTTGAAATCCGATTCGTCAACTTGCTTCAGGGAGTGCATTTTTAATACTTGCCTGTCTATTATGGGCCTGAAGGGTTCAACTATGTCGCAAGCAAGGGATTTTCTCTGGAAAAACAGCTTATGATAGCATCCTTTGTATGTGTCAAAGCCGTGCAATTTTAGCAGAGAATCCACGATATTAAACAACATCGTGTATCCCATATCTAATAAAAAATTCGGGATGTCCGGTTTTACTCTCGGCATTCGCCATCGCCACTTGAGGGGTTTGAAATAGTTATTAAAAAATTCTTTTGAAGCGTTTCCTTCTATGCCGAGCAGCGATTCTTGATTTTTGGAAGACTCTATTTGGGCAATTATTTCTTTTTCGCGCTTCAAATAAGGCGTTTTATTGTCTTTTAACCGCAGAAGGCGTATTTGGTTTTGAATTTTATTTTTTACGATTTGCCGAGAAACGCGCAATTCTTCGGTTTCGGTTGCCGCGTATTGGCGCATTCTTAAAAGATAATTTCCTTCGGCCGAGGCGTTAACGGACGCGTATAATTCAAAATTATTCTTTAAAAAGAAAAATGAAACCCCGTATTGAAGCCCCTGTTTTATCAGTTCGCTTGTTATGGAGATGTCGCCGATAATAAAAACGGCGAAAACGCGGTGGCAGGACGCTTTATTGATTGTTTTGTCGTCTTGGGTGAACACTATGTTATCGTTGTGGAATTTTATTCTGTTTTTAACATCGCGTTTTGTTTGGATAAAAAGCAGTTGTTTATTTTTGAAATCCGGCAATGTAAGCATAAAATAATTTTTACCACCCCAAGGGCCCATAAATGCTTTGCGAACATTTGGGGCAGCGATGCGATAATAGCTGTTTCGGGTCAAAATTTTTTATATCATTCAATATTTTTTCAAACTCCATCCTTTCTTTTTCCGACGGAACCGGCAATTCGTATTTTTTATTGTCCGAAAGCGACCGCAAGACAAGTTTTTTCACTGGATAGCCCATTTCCGCAAGGCAGAAATATTGGCCGTAAAGCTGATAGCGGTAGCCGTCATAAATTTTATTAATTTTTGCTTTTCTTTCTATAAGCGTTTGCGTTTCTTTGTCGTAGATGTCAATCTTTCCCATAATTCCGTATTTTTGGCTGTAAATTTCAATGCCTATCATAAAGCGACTCTCGCTGGAATATGTTTTTTCGTCTATTGCTTCGTGTTTTAATTTTCCAACGGTTTGAGGCTTGTTGTGATAAGTTTTTTCCGAAAATCCTTCATACATTGTATGAAGATAGAGCGAGGCGGGGCAATAAGCGAAATCGTTTATTTTTGATATTTGGATGTATTGTTCCATTGGCTTTGCGTAAATTTATCCCAGTCAGATTTTGAAATATACAAATCCGGTTTTTCATAATTTTCTTTAATTTTCTGAAGTATTATTATGCCTTTGCGGGCGATATTATAGGCGCCGTTGGCGTCCGCGTTAAATTCCTTTAAAATCCTTTCTTTGTCTTTAGAAATAATCTTTTTTGCAAAATTATCAAAATGCGCTTGCGACAATACTCCTTTTTCTTTATTTTCCGCAGCCGTTGCAAAAAACGGCTCTACTGGCGAAGCAATAAAATCAACCGCGTCTTTAATTTTTTCTATTTTTCCGTCTTTGGTTTGAATCTGCAAAGAAAATGAATTGCGCAGCTGCAAAATAAGATTAAAAAGATAAATGAAAGAATGCCAAAAACTCTTTTCTTTTCCGTCAAATTTTTTCGCGCCCCCCAATTCTCCATTTGTTTCTTTTTCTTTAATTTCCTTTAATATATCTTTTGTCTGTTTATTCTTAAATCCCCAAATTTTAAACAATTCATCAAATTTATGGTTTAGATTTACTGGCTGATAATCCCAATAACCTTTACTGTCTTTTTCTCGCCGAATACGCGGCGCATTAGCGTAAATAATCCATTCCTGCGACAATACATCATCTTTATATTCCTCACTAGCAAAATCCTTTGGATCATACTTAAAGAAATAGCTCTGTTTTTCGTTATCCCAGCCAATGACCTTGAATTTTTGAATTTCATCTTTTAATGTCCGCTTGTTTGATTTTTTCGTTTGCTCAACAGGAAGAGAATTGCTGATATAGACATTTTTTCTAAAGCCGGTCAGCGGGTCGGTAATTGAGGTGTAATCAGCTTGAGTATAGAAAATTATGCCTGTCTGCTTGCCCATCTTTTCAAAAGAAACAAATGGCGCCGAAAGTTGATATCCTTTAAGCGCTCCGCCGATTTCTTGAGGGTTGCGGTCCTTAAAAATTAAATAACCAAACTTGTCTATTAGTTGCTTTTCAAGTTGTTGATATATGCTTCGTTCAATGCCGCCGCGAATCTGTTTAAAACGCATATTCAAATCTTCCATTACCACAATGGCATTATGCTCAATAACCAAATCGGAGATTTTGCGAACAACTTGCGAAATATAGCCCTTTTTAAGGTCTTTAATTTTTGCAACTGGCTCCCAAGATTTGCGATTGATAGCCCTTTCTTTTTCGCGTTCTATAAGTTTTTGATGATAATTAACGCCGTTAATCTCATTTAAGCTTCCCTGGTCTAATATTTCACCTTTTTGATTCACGACAGAATAATATGCAAGATGTTTTTCTCCACGATCTATGCCGATAACGTTTATTTTTTCTTGACGCGCAAGCGTGGCAAGTTCTTGCCGGACACTTTTGTTAAAAGCTCCGATAAATCCTTTAAGTTTATCTCTCTCTTGCGGAGGCTTTCTTTCTTGATAATTTATGACCGTTGATAGATGTAAAAAATACTTTATTTTAATATAGCGATCATAGACATATTTTTCAGTGTTAAATTTATCTTTCAAAAATTGAGTTATATCTTTTTGCTTATTTTTCGTAATAATATGATCTTTCTTGTTTTTTATTTCTTTAGTTTCTTCCCTAAGAAATATTTCGGAGCCGCCAGAAATTTTAAGAACTGGATTTTTCAAATTATCTACATTAAATAGTTGCTCAAAATAAAGCGTGTGGATATTTTTAAGGGAATTTACCTTTTTGCCTATCCCCCAATCCTTGCTGCTGATTTTAAAAAGATAAAGCTCGCCATTTTCATGTTTTTTTTCAATTTGGCTTTTATCGAGAGGAATAAAAGAGTTTCTTGAGTATATTTCAACGCATACTTGACTTGCTTCTTTGGCGAATTCTCGTTTTGAAAAAAACTGTTTTTCTATAAGCCTCTTTAAGTCAGGATATTTTTTCAAGTATCTTTCTTTAATAAATGTTTGTGCGTCTGCAATCGCCCTTTTTTCGTCTGTCTGTTCAGAATAGACGTACCCAAATCTCGATTCAAATGCTGGATTAACTAAATTTTGGAACTTTAATTGCGTTGCGGGAAAATATAAGTAATCACTTTTTTCTTCTATCTCCAGCATTTCATTTATTTCTCCTGACTTTAAAATACCCAAATAAAATTCATCTTTTCCGGCGTCATCATCCTTCTTTAGAAGATAGGAATGATATTGCTTTGAAAATCCTTTAAGAATTGGTGGTGTTTTCTCGAAATTTAATTTGATTTTATCTTCATCAAATGGCTTTTTAGTAACAAAATTGCGCAAGGCGTCATAATATTTATTAAATTGAAAATCTTTTGAGTATTTGTCTAATTCGGCGTAAAAATTAGTGCTGATTCCGGATTGGGCGCTAAGATCTTTATCGCTTAAAGCGATATATTTCATCATTTGGAAAATACGAAGCGACGCATCGGCATAATTCTTCACCTTTGCGATTTCTTCCAGTTTTCGTTCTTTGGAAAAAGAAACTAACCTTTGCGCATCTTTTAAACAAGAATCATAACCTTTAATAATTTCTCCATTTTCTTTTTCTTTATCTTTAAAAAGGCCTCCAAACTCATATTGCCATATATTTAAAAATTGTTCCCATAAAGGAGCTTCGCTTTCTAACGCGCTTTTGCCTGTTTTTTTGTCTTTGTCATAATATAATTGCTTGAAAGGATTGTCCTCTAAACTTTCCACGGCGTTTTTAACGTCGGCAAGCGTTATAAATTTTTTAACTTTTACGACATCGCCCTCCTTTTGATTTTTTGATGCCTGCGGAAGATTTTTTTCAAAATTATAGCCATCCTCTACAAACCAGCGGCGCGAAATAGTATTAATTGAAGAATTTTTTATATATATTTTTTCATACTCCGAAGCGAAAGCATCAGAAAAAAATTTATTCATAAATTCTTTGGCAACCGCAAATCGCTCCTCGTTCATTTTGATAAATTCCTTGAAGCGCTCAACAAACACTTCTTCTTCTGTTTTATCTTTTGTTTTCTCAATAAGTTGTTTTTCTTTTTCAACTTTTCCCAAAATTTGTTTTTCTAACGACTTGAATAAAGGATAATCTGTTTTTTTGAAATTTATGTTTTTATTTTGTTTTGCCTCGCTTTCTTTTTTATCGCGATATTCCTTTATAGCTTTGTTAAACGCGCCAATAATTTTATTATAGGAATTTGATTCTTTTTCGCTGCCTTTAATCGCTTCTATGTCTTCTTGAAGCAAATAATTTTTGTAATTGTTAATTTCAAATATGTCTATTCGCAAAAAACCAATTTCTTTATAATTTTGCTTATATTTATTGCTTTCAAAAACTTCCTTATTTGCCAAAAATATCTCAAAATTACCGACAATGCGCGTGGCAAGAGCGGTAGTAATGCCATTATCAGCGTAAATATTTTTACGCGTTTCTTGGAATTTTGCGAGATAACCGGAAAATTTGTCAAAGCTATCAAAAATATACCGTTTTTTTGAAGGATTTTCTTTTTCTTCCACAAACAGGCTTGGCCATCCTCTATCAATAAATTCTTGTTCTTTTGATTCTGGAAATTCATATTTTAAAATCTGTAAAACTCTGGCAGAAGTAAGAAAATCGACGCCTCTTTCATTTTGCTTTTCATCTTTTTCATTTTTTTTCTTCCCGAATTTAATAACCTCGCCATCTTCTAATTTTTTGCCTATATAACTCTTTTTCCATTTATCTGCTTCGCTGTCTAAGAGAGCGCGGGCATCTTTATAAAATCCCTTTTTTCGTTCATTAATACCCTTTTCTAAATCATTGATTTTTTTCTGAAAGCCATCAGTTTTGTTTTTTGTTTTTCTTGCTTCATTAAGTTGTTTGCGTAAAGATAAAATTTCCTGCCTTTTTTCTGTTAAAAAAATAGCTAAATCTGAAAAATTCAAAAATCTTATTTTATTTGAAGTAAACGCTGAATTAATAAATTTTTGATGAAGAGTGTCAAAATAAAATTTCGCTTGGTTATAACTATCGTCAATTGTTTTGTCTTTCTCAAAAACTTTATTTTTCTTTAAAAAGCTCTCTGTTTTTCCGACCGGTTTTAGTTCAAACCTCAATGTTTTGGAAAGTTGGTATTTCCCGGTAAATTGGTCAAAAATACTTTGGGCCATATATTTTAAGATTATTCTCAAATTCTTATGAATTTGAGAATTAATAATTTATTGTTTTATTTTATATATTTGGATTTGACGTTAATTTTTTTAATAAATATTTGGCGGTTAATTTGTAGTTTTTTTATCCGCAAATTAAAAAGGGACGACGGTGGTCGCCCAATAGATATGCTTACCAAATGGTTAAGCGCTATTGGAACCGTCGCCCCTTTTTAATTTCAAGGGCGAAGATTGCCATATCTATTGAGCGACATTATTAATGTATCGCAAATAAAGATAAATGTCAAATTAAAAATTTGGCAAAGATTTTGGTTTAAAATCTCAATAAAGCATTTTGGCGAATCATATCAGCTGAAAAATAGAAAATTTTTTGTTGATATTTATTTTTCTTTAGCAAGAAGCAGAATTTCCGGAATAACTAAAAATATGGCAACGATTTCATACCAATTAGGAATTCTTGTTAGAATCAGAACGGTGAATATTGCGGTGAAAAAAGGAGCAGACGATTCTATTGCCGTGGCTTTGATTGCGGTTATATATTTCAACCCTTTGAAATAAAAAAGCCAAGAAAGGGCAACGATAATTCCCAAGATAAGCATTTGCCAAGTGAAGATGGGCGCGATATTTCCCTTTAAATAAATGGCTATAACGGGCAATCCAATTATAAATCCAGATATGGTCAGGGTGGCGGGATCAATGTCTTTAACGAATAGTTTCGCTAAAATAATCCAGAAAGACCAAATAATCATGGCGCCTAATACTAATAAATTACCCGTTGTCATTGAAATTCTATCAACCGCAAAACTAAAAAAAATAATTGATAAAACGCCCAGCATAACTAAAATTGTGCCGAATATTTTTCTCGCAGTAAGTTTCTCTTTTAACCAAAAGTGGGCTAAAATAAAAACTAAAAAAGGATAAGACCGTTCAATAAGAATTGCGCTTAGTCCCGTAGTTAATTTTAATCCTAGGGTAAAATAAGGGAGAGGCAATTCCCATTCCTACAATGCCTAATAGGAGACTGCTTAATATTTGTTTTTTGGTTAATTTGGTTATTAATGAATTAGTGATTAGAAGCGGTGAAAGAAAAATAACAGCAATAAAATACCTCATAAATTGAACCTGCATCGGATCATTTATTGCAAGAATCGGTTTGGCAATTATAGGTTCTAATCCGAATAAAATTGCGGAAAATAATAGCAAAATCGTTCCCAAGATTATTTTGTTATGCAATAGATTAAACATTGGTTTATTTCAGCGACCCTTCGTTTTTTTACGCAGATTATCATCCATTGCGCGCATGGATGCCGCATTCTTTGACTTTGCAAATGTTAACGATAAAAACCATTCTTGTTTTTAAAAGCGGGATTGGGGGCGCGTTTATATTTTTGATTTATTATTGGTTGATTTTTTGACAGGCAATCTATCTCTTTCTATGAGTTTTACAAAAGCTTCTATTTTGTCCGCTTTGTAGACGCGGTAGTTGTTTATGGGATTGCGGTAAGCTTTCAATTTTCCTTGTTTATCCCAGTTTCTTAAAGTCAGGGGAGTGACCCTTAACATTTTTGCCACCTCTTTAATTGTTAAATATTGTGCCATAATTTTGTTTATCTTGAAGGGTTATATTGAAAGATAAAATTTTTATTGTATTGCTGTTTTATTTTTGATTTTTATATTATTTATAATAATTTAGTAACGTTTAGTGATAATTATTTATTAATGTTTAGTAATGTTTGTACAGCTTTTATTTTGCATTATTAAAATTTATTTTAAATAATTTTAAAATGTTTGTCAAATGAAAATCGGCTGGCTTGGTGAGTATTATTAATAATTTAGAGATTCTTCCGACTTATGTTTCAAAATAACAAGAGCAGAAAAACAACATTCGTGGCATTCGTAAATTCGTAGAATTAATATTATGTTTTAATTTTTTG
>CAYTHZ010000015.1:0-6322 GCA_964437745.1 uncultured Candidatus Saccharibacteria bacterium | reverse complement strand
AGAGCGCTTTTGGAAGGTTAAAAAAGCCAATATTTTGCCTAAATTTTGCATGGGGATAATTGGGAAGCGCCATAGATTTTATCGGAAAAAATAGGATTTTCCGACTAGAAATTTGATGGTTTTACTGGCTGATTCCTGCCTCTAGCCGGAGTTATCCACTGTCTATCCACTATTTGGGGGACGAGGGACACAAAAGATATGATAAAATAATAATATATAGCATTGTATGCCGCGTTGTGTGAAAAAAACAATGTGGATAATATTTTTTTAAAGCAATGTTATTATTTTTTAGAAGGAAAATAGTCATTTTTGGCTTTTTTGCGTTATTTGTCATACTCGGATTCCTTTATTGGTTCAAAGGGGATTTTTCGGCAACCGCGAAAGAACAGATTAAAATTTTCCCAAGTTTTTATTCAACTTACAATTCACAAAATTTTTCCTGGAAAAACATAGAAGCGGTTTTTTCCCAGGATTTGAATAAAGACGATGATTTGGAAAAATTTAACGAAGAAAATTCGGCTTATTTATTTTCTTTCTTTGATAATAGAAAGTCGTCGCCGAAAATTGAAAAAATTGTTAATAAGAAAGGCGCGGACGAAACGGATAAGCCAAAAGATGAAAAATTATTAAAAAAATCATTAATTAAAAATGACAAAAACATCGGCGAATCAAGTTTTTCGGAAGCGGAAAAAATAAAAACAGAAAATAATTATCCGATTTCGCCGCCGGATTTAACAAGCGGCGCAGAGGGCAACGAGTTGGCGCCGGCAAGCAAAGAGGAGTTCGCGACTTCTTCGGTTGAAAATAAAACAATTTCAACGTCCACCGATGATTCTGCGGAAAATAATTTATTAAATAAGCTTATTAATTATTTTGGTTTAAAATTATTTGCCAGCGCGGAAGAAATCATTGGCGCCGGAAACAATTTTAATTCCACCACAAGTTTTTTAGAATCAAATAATGAGAGGGGTTTTTCTGAATCCGTGTTTGAGGATAATGGAAATTATCCTGCAGACAATGACGTTAAAAGTGGCGCAAAAGACGGCGATTGCCGGGAAGGCGGTTCGGAACCGGCCGAACCTATTGCAGACAAAGAGACTGCCTATGTGGATTTTTTCGGATTCGGCATTAATCAAGACGTTTTAAAAGACAAGGATATTGCCGATATTCAGCTTCGCTTGTCTTTGGCAGGGCGCCCTTATAATCCGGCAATATCAGAAAAGCAAATTCCGGAAAACGAATTTTTAAGCAAGATAAAAAGATTATTTGCTTTGGCTTTTGCTGCAACAGAAACCCCGGATATTATTCATTTAAAAAGTCAATGTAAATCCAATGATAATTACGGGAAAATTATAATCCAGTATTTTTACAATAATTCCTGGAAAAACGCGGGAGAGATAAAAATTGATAAAAAAATTTCCAATGCTTTAAATGGCGGCTATTTCCTTTACGGCTTGCCGATTTTGGATTCCTGGCAAAAATTGCAGGATTTTAGAATTAGATTTGGCTACGAAGCCGCTGGCAAGCCCGGAAAAAATAATTCTGCCCCGATTATTTATTTAGACAGTTTGTGGCTGGAAATAAATACTTTGGGACAAGAGACGGATGAAGAATTAAATTTTTCCGAAAACGAAGAAAATGATGAAAAGAGTTTTCTTGCTAAAGGAAGCGGCGGGGAAAAAATTAAATTCCAACACGGCGACGACAATTCGGGAGAAAACTTAATTATTAAGAGCGATGAAAAAACTTATTTTGGCCTGACTAAGTCCGAGGTTTATTTTAGCGTTAAAAATATCGGCGACAAAGAAGAACGCGCCAATTTCCAATTTTATTTTCCCAAGGGGTTGGGAGAAGTGAAAAAAATTGAGAAATGGCAGGAGCGCGCTTCTTATGAATATGAAGTTCCGGAATATGGAAAAGCGGCTTATTTTTGCCGTTCCGGATGGCAGATTCAACCGGAGGACGAACAAGACTCTGATTTGGATGATGAATTTTTAATCCTTCGGGAATCGGCGGGCGGACTAAAAGACGGAGAAAAAAATAATGAAATGTCGGCGGAGGTTTTGCCGGATAAATCCGATTATTTATCCGCGGAAGAAAAATTTTCTTTTAATCAATCAACTTCTTCAAAAGATTTGTCCCCGGCGATTTTTAAGAAAATAAAAAAATCTGTTTTTGCCGGCTTGGGCGCCGAATTTATAAATGAAGAATCGCCAAAGCAAAATAAAGAAATCTTTGAAAAAATAAAAGATATCATTGAAGAAGGATTGCCAAAAATTATCGGAGACATTCTGCCGACTTCAACTGTTTCAGGTCCGCAAAATATTGGCTCCCAGAATATTTTGGACAAAAAAAGCGCCGA
This sequence comes from uncultured Candidatus Saccharibacteria bacterium, assembly GCA_964437745.1. Taxonomy (GTDB): domain Bacteria; phylum Patescibacteriota; class Minisyncoccia; order UBA6257; family CAYTHZ01; genus CAYTHZ01. The sequence continues at coordinate 3,960 of CAYTHZ010000015.1, read as the reverse complement.
CGCTTTGCCGGCTTTTTCGGCGCAGGAAATTGTTATAAAAAATATTTCCGATGAAGCTGTTTGGCAAGAAGAAGCTGAAACTCCGCTTTTAAATTATTATTGCGCATTTTCCGATGAATTCCGGCAATGCAATTCTTTAAACGACAATGAAACGAATTGCGTTGTTGACAAGTTTGAAGTTGGAAAAAGAAAAATAATCGGCTATAAAGACGAATGGCAGAATGTGGAAATGTCGGATGAATCCTTAAGTAAGCGGCAAGGAACGGTGAAAAAAGTTTTGGGATTTTTCGGGTTCGGTCCGGATAAAAAGCATATTCCGGAAAATTTTGAATTTAGAAAAAGTTCCGGCGGAGAAGGGTATTATATCGCTCCGGGGAAAACGCAATACTTCAAAGCGGAAATAAGTTTTCCAATAAATTCTTCAGGTGAATTTTGGATTGAAGCAATGGGCGATTCAAGGGGCTACGGACTTTTGGATCCGTGGTGGAACGCCAATTGGCCCTACCGCATTCCCATTACGGTAAATAATTTAAGCGGTTCCAGAGCTTTAACCGAATACCAGATTTATGTCCAAGCCACCAGTTCTTTGGTAAATTTTTGGACCAACGTTAAATCCGACGGCGGAGACGTAAGGTTTTTGGCTGGAGATAATCAGACGGAACTGAATTATTGGATTCAATATTGGGACCGCGCTTCTTCAAGCAGCGATATTTGGGTGCAGGTTAATTCCATTCCGGCTTTGGCAACCTCGGCGATTTATATGTATTACGGAAATTCTTCAGCAACTTCAACAAGCGATGAAATTAACACTTTTTCTTATTCAACTACTACGCCGATATTTTACGCGGTAAGCGACAACACAAGCGGCAATAACGTGGTGGTCGGTTCTTTGGCGGACAACAATACCGCGCAATTGGATTCGCAATCTCTTCAAACCATTAACCGCCAGCAGACTGCTTCTTTCGGTTCCGTTTCGCAAACGTCGGTTTTGAAAATAACCAAGCCTGTTTCGGTTCAGTTTTCCGGCAATGCCAATGATATGCTGGCGCCGATAAGTTTTGCCGGGCTTAAATTTGTTGTTCCTTCAACCCGAGGCACTGAAGCTTTCAGAATTTATTCTCCTTTTGCCACTACGACGGTTTTAATTTATTCTGGCGGAAGCGGTTCTCCCACCGCCACAAACAACGTCGGCGCGAATCAAATATGGAATTATTCTAACAATTTTACTGTAATGACGATAATTGAGGCAACGCCCACTCCGGTTTTGGTTTATTTCCGAAATTTACAGGCCACAACTCAGCGCGACAGCTATATTATTTATCCTGTTACCGCAGATGATTTATACGGCGTTTATTCCAATAATTATTATATTGGCGTTGGCGAAAATAGCACTAATGTTTCGGAATATTCTTCTTCTAATACCACTGCCAGCCAAAATAACCAAAATAGAGGAACTTTAATATCTAATCCAACTGGTTCTTCCGGAGACGAAGGCGCCGGAAACGCTATTAGAATAACATCGACAAAGCCGATTGGCGCTATTCAGCAAAACGATAGCGATGGCAACGAGAGTACCGCTTTTTGGCCGAAAAAAGAATTTGGCAGCCAGTATATTATAACCGCGGACACTCAATACGCGGCTGCGGTTTGTCCGGCAACAACAAGCGCTATTACCGTTTATGATACCAGCCAACAGGTTTTTGCCACCGGCACTTGCGCCACAACCGGAGCGATGCCGACTTATCCGGCAAAAGCGTGCTTGGGAGATTGCACATCAGGAGATGCTTTACGATTTTATTCAGGATATCTTATGAGTTCAAATGACGCAAAGCCTTTTTATTCTTATTTTGAAGACAAGCAGAATGAAATTGCCGGAGATGAAACTAATTTAACCGGCGCGGCGCAAAACAGAAAATATTCCTGGCCTCATCCCTCTCATTCTTTCGGCTCTCAAGAGCAGACTACGGATTCATCTTTTAACCAGAATTATTACCGCTGGTATGCGAATGAAAATAATATTACTCCATCGGATCCTTGGCCTTCGGGCGGCATTAATTTGGACGAAAACGAGCCGATTACGGAAGATTATTCCGCCGGTCCGGGAACTGTTTTTCGGCTGAGAATGTCGGCGCAAATCGGGATTAATCCTGTTGCTACCGGATCTTACGCTTTTAAGCTTCAATACAGCCAGAGTTCGGATTGTTCAAATGCCGGCAATATGTGGTATCCCGTAGGAGCAATATCCAGCTCTACGGCTGTTTGGCGCGGATTTAACAACGACGCCGTAAGCGACGGCGCGACTTTAACCACCACTACTTTATCAACTTCCCATGTTTTTGAAAGTTATGAAGAAGAAAATAATTCGGTTGCCGCGCCGCGAAGCATTGCTGTGGGTCAAAACGCGGAATGGGATTGGGTAATTGAAAACAACGGAGCCGGCCAAGGGGCGGAATATTGCTTCAGGATGGTAAAAAGCGACAACAGTATTTTTGAAAATTACAGCGGCTATCCTCAATTGGTAACTAATTTTTCGCCGGCCAGTCCTGTTTTAAATAATCCTTTTGACAATATTAAAACCGCCAGCTCGTCGCTGATATTTTTTGAATTCCAATCCAGCGATTATGAAAGCAACGACCTTCATTATCAGATTCAGGTCGCGGCTGATTATAATTTTGGTTCTTTGCTGATAAACAAGGATTCGGAAAATTTTGACGCTCAATTTGTCAATTTGAATATTCCTTCGGACAAGGCTCCTTTTTACAGCGATAATCTAATAAGGTTTAGGGATTCTGCAATTTTGACAAACGGCAATACTTATTGGTGGAGAGCAAGGGCTAAAGATTCCGGCGGATCTAATCAGTGGGGAGATTGGTCGCTGAAAAAAAGTTTGACAATTGACACTTCCGTAAATATTTCCACTTGGTTCCAGACAACGCAGGACCAGTTTAAAACAAACACTTTGACGAACACCACTTCTACCGGCGCCAATGATGTAAGATTGTCTGCCGGCTATTCTACCGGCATTTTAATAAGTTCACCGATTGTTTATTCTTGGAAAACCACAGGCAACGCTTGGGGGGAATTGTCTTTTAATGATAATGAAACAGCAGGCGATATTAAATATCAGCTGGAATATTTTACTGCCACCGGTTCCTGGGTTTTGATTCCGAATTCTGATTTGGCGGGAAATTCTTCCGGCTTTGATGATTTTCCGGTTAATTTATTGGGGTTGGATACGGATGTTTATAATCAAATTAGGATTAAAGCTAATTTTACAGACGTGGGAGGCACGCCGATTTTAAACGACTGGACTTTAAAATGGGGCTTGCGGGTTAATGATCCGACTTTAGTAAAACTTTTTGACAATGAAAAAACGGGAACTACCACGCCGTATTTTGAATTTTACACAACCGATCCCCAAGGCGATGATTTAGCTTACCAGATTCAGTGGTCCACCAGTTCTTTGTTTGTTTCTTCAACCACGAGGACTTCGGATACTAATCCGGGTTTTATAAATACCGCTTCCACCACCGACACCAACCCTTTTAAATCAGGAGATAAAATCAGATTTACCATTCAGCCGGCGGACGCTTTGATAAACGGACAGACTTATTGGTGGAGAGCGAAGGCAAAAGATCCCTTGGGCGGCAATAGCTGGTCTTTATGGTCGGAAAAAAGAAGTTTTACTATTGACGCGACTATTGTTGTTTCTACTTGGTTCCAGACTACCAAAGAGCAATTTGAAACTGATTCGCTGGTAAACGTTTACGCTTCGTCTTCCAACGATGTCCGGATAATGACCGTTCCGCCGGAGGCGCTTTTGGCTTACGGAGAAGGATCGATAACAACTCCGAAATACAGAATTTGGGATGGAACCGAACTGGGCAATGAACTTTCCGCTTTAGATGTCGGAGCCGCTATTAAATGGGTGGTAACAAGAGCTGCTTCTAAAAGAGACGA
>CAYTHZ010000014.1:0-15864 GCA_964437745.1 uncultured Candidatus Saccharibacteria bacterium | reverse complement strand
GACTAAAATGTTTTGCGATTGTTTGAATGATCCCGACGAGCGTTATCCGAATTTGAATATTTGCCCAATTTGCGCAGGACAACCCGGAGTTTTGCCTACCATAAATGGAAAAGCTGTGGAATTTGCGATATTGACCGGACTTGCTTTGAATTGCAAAATCCCCAAACATTCAAAATTCGATCGAAAAAATTATTTTTATCCCGATTTGCCAAAAGGATATCAAATCAGTCAATATGATAAACCGTTTTGCGAAAACGGCTATATGGAAATTAAAAGCGAATTAGGCGGCGAAACAATCAGGAAAATAAGAATAAAAAGGATTCATCTGGAAGAAGATGCGGGCCGTTTAATTCATCAAATGGATGAAAACGGAAAAATGAAGGCAAGCTTGATTGATTTCAACCGCGCCGGCGTTCCTTTAATGGAACTGGTAACGGAGCCTGATATTCAAACTGCCAAAGAGGCGAGGGAATTTGCCGAAGAATTAAAACTTATTTTGAAATATTTGGGCGTTGCCAGCGCAGATATGGAAAAAGGAGAAATGCGGCTGGAGGTCAATATTTCGCTACGAGACGCCGCAAAAACATTGACAGGCGAAGAAAATATCAGCGAAAATCGGCGTATTGATCGGCGAGTATCCGCCCCTTTAGGCACGAAGGTGGAAATTAAAAATCTGAATTCTTTTAGAGCCGTCGAAGACGCGGTGGCTTATGAAATTGAAAGACAATCAAAACTTTTAAACGACGGGAAGAAAATTATCCAAGAAACCCGAGGCTGGGATGAAGTCAAAGAGCAAACTTTTTCTCAACGTTTTAAGGAAGAGATTCATGATTATCGTTATTTTCCGGAGCCTGATTTGCCGCCGTTAAATTTAGAAAAATACGATTTAGAAAAATTACGTCTTTCAATCCCGGAATTACCGCGGGAAAAAAGAAAAAGATTGTCTTTGCAATATAATATTTCCGAACACGAAGCAGATATGTTGGCGCAAAATAGAAATGTAGCCAATTTTTTTGAAAAATCCGTTTCTGAAATTACTGAGCTTGCGCCGCAAAACAACGAAAAAATAACAAAATTGTGTTATAATTTTATTACTACCGATTTATATGCTTTGCTGAAAAATGATTTATTTTTAAATACCGAGGAAATAAGAGTGTCTCCAAAAAACTTTGCTCAATTAATAAATTTATTTTATTCGGAACAGATTAATTCAAGGGTGACCAAAGATGTTTTGGCGGAAATGTACCAAACGGGAGCTGAACCATTGCATATTATCAATGAAAAAGGATTGGCTCAAATTAGCGACGATGCGCCGCTTTTAGAAATAATAAAAGACATCATTACTGAAAATCCCCAAGCCGTGAATGATTATAAAAGAGGCAAGCAGACCTCAATTCAATTTTTGATCGGAAAAGCAATGACCAAGACCAAAGGCAGCGCCAACCCGGAAAAGCTTAAAGAATTACTTCATAAAGAATTGACAAGTTGATATTTTTTTGATAAATTATAACTTATGCATTTTTAAATAAAGGGTTCCTCGGGGCAAGCCACGAGGTATTGCAACGAGCTTGTTTTATTCGTTTTAACTCGCGGCAAGCCGCGAAGTCTTAAACCTGTGTTTCGACTTCGCTCGGATAAAATTGAAAACAGGGTTTTCACTTTTACTTCTCGCTCGTCGAAATAAAAATTTATAGGCATTAAAAATTTTTAAATTTTAATATTAACATTTGCTATTCTTTGTTATTATGCCCACAGTTCATCAATTAGTTAAAAAAGGAAGGAAAATTACAAAAAAAAGAAATAAAATTGCCGCCCTGCAATCAGTTTTTAATGTTATTAAAAACAGGCCTAAAAAAATGACTTCTCCATTTAAACGAGGTGTTTGCCTAAAAGTATTTACCACGACCCCTAAAAAACCTAATTCGGCTTTAAGAAAGGTAGCCAGGGTGCGTTTAACAAATGGAATGGAGGTTACGGCTTATATTCCCGGAGAGGGCCACAGCTTACAGGAACATTCGATTGTCATGATACGCGGTGGCAGAGTAAAAGATTTGCCGGGAGTTCGTTATCATATTGTAAGAGGAATATTGGATTCCGCCGGAGTAGCCAATCGCAAACAACAAAGAAGTAAATACGGCGCCAAAGCGCCTAAATAGTTTTTTAAGTTGTTAAGTTAAAATTAAACTTACTACTTATAAATTCGTAAACTTATAAATTAATTTTCATGCGAAGAACTCAAAAATATAAAAAACAATACAAATCTGATGTTAAATACAGCAATACAGAAATTGGCCGTTTTATTAATTATTTATTTAAAGATGGCAAAAGAAGCATCGCGGAGACAATAATGTATAAAGCGTTAGATATTGTGGGCGAAAAAACCAAGCAAGAACCTGTGGAGGTTTTTAAAACGGCCCTAAATAACGCTTCGCCGCTTTTAGAAGTGAAATCAAGGCGAGTAGGCGGCGCTAATTATCAAGTGCCCCAAGAAGTGCGAGGAGAAAGAAAATTTTATCTGGCTTGCAATTGGATTATTAATGCCGCTAAAAATAAAAAGGGGAAATCGATGGCTGAAAAACTGGCTGAAGAAATAATATTCGCTTCGCAAAACGAAGGAGCGGCAATTAAAAAGAAACAAGATATGCACAAAATGGCGGAAGCCAACAGAGCGTTTGCGCATTTTGCTTGGTAAAAAATTAAACGTGAATTTATTATCAAAAATTTTTTACAGGATTAATTTTTAATAAAGAAATTATGAATCCCGTTAGAGATTAAGGCCTTATTGATATCCGACGGGTTTATTGGAATAAAAAAGTTATTAATGGAAACCAGACAACTATTCATAGATACGGAAATGCTTCGCATTTTCTATCTCTAACGGGATGAAAAAAATAAAAACGCCAAAACTTCATTTGCCGATAAAAAAAATTCAGGAAAAAGAAAAGAATTATATTGCCGTTTTATTGGAAGATGTTAATTCAAGTTTCAAAATATTCGGCGAGGGATTGGATTTTGTCAGAAAAAAAACCGATATGACTTTTGAAGAGGTTGGCAGGATAAAAGAAAAAATATCATCTATAGATATAAAGATAATATCCATGGATGAGAAGATAATATCCATGGATGAGAAGATAATATCCATGGATGAGAAGATAGATAAAATGAGCGGAGATCTGACGACTGTTAAAAAGGAAGTTATTAATATAAAATTAGAAATTCAAGAATTAAGAAGATTGCTTAGTAAAAAAGCCGATATAGAAAAATTGGAAAAACTTGAATTTAGAATTGCGCGGATAGAAAAACATATTGGTTTGTTGTAAAAAATTTTAAGATTTGATATTATCATGCCAGGACTTTATCCAATTGAGAAAACGAGAAATATTGATATTATCGCTCACATAGACACCGGTCCTAAACCAAAATTGCGTTTGGCGCGGGATTGCGCTTGCTAAAATTTTATGCCGAGATTATATCCAATTGAGAAAACAAGAGATATCGGCATCATTGCCCATATAGACGCTGGAAAAACAACCGTTTCGGAACGGATTATTTTTTATACGGGCATTTCCCATAAAATCGGCGAGGTCCACGAAGGAGAGGCTGTGATGGATTGGATGGAACAAGAAAGAGAAAGGGGAATTACTATTACCGCCGCGGCAACAACTTGTTTTTGGACGCCAACACACAGAAGGGCGAGATTATCTTTGGAAGAGGCTAAAAAAAAATATGAACATCGATTTAATATCATTGATACTCCGGGACACATTGATTTTACCGTTGAAGTGCAGAGGTCTTTGAGAGTTTTAGACGGCGGCGTGGTCGTTTTTGACGGAGTGGCCGGAGTGGAACCGCAATCGGAAACTGTTTGGAGGCAAGCGGACAAATTCAATGTTCCGCGCATTTGTTTTATAAATAAATTAGACAGGATGGGCGCAAGTTTTGAATTCAGCTTGAATTCTATTTTGGAGCGACTGACTCCCAATGCGGTTGCTTTGCAAATTCCTATCGGTTTAGAATCCGCCCATGAAGGCGTTGTGGATTTAATTTTAATGAAAGCCGTTAAATTTTCCGGAAAACACGGAGAAAATTTAGAAATAGGAGAAATCCCCGCCAACTTAAAAGACGAAGCCGAAAAATACAGGCAAAAAATGGTTGCCATGCTTGCGGATAACGACGATGAGGTTGCCGAGCTTTTTTTAGCGGAAAAAGAAATAAACGAAGAAGACTTAAGAAAAGCCATAAGGCGCGCCACTATTTCTGGGAAAATAGCCCCGGTTCTTTGCGGTTCGGCTTTAAAAAATAAAGGAGTTCAATTGTTGCTTGACGCTGTTGTGGAATATTTGCCATCTCCGATTGATTTGCCTCCAGTTAAGGGATTGGGTGTGAAAACTAATGATGAAATTGAAAGAAAAGCGGATGACGGCGAGCCATTTAGCGCTTTGGCTTTCAAAATAGCGGCGGATCCGTTTGTTGGAAGTTTAACTTATTTTCGCGTCTATTCGGGCGCATTAAAGCGCGGCTCTTATGTTTTGAACGTAAATAACAACGAAAAAGAAAGAGTGGGCAGATTGGTGCGAATGCACGCCCAACATCGTGAAGAAGTGGAAGAGGTGTTTGCCGGCGATATTGCCGCGATGGTGGGATTAAAACGCACTTCAACGGGAGATACTTTAACGGATGTTAATTATCCGATTATTTTGGAAAAAATTGTATTTCCGGAACCGGTGATCGCCATGAAAATTGAGCCGAAAACTAAAGCAGATCAAGAAAAAATGGGCATTGCTTTGCATCGCTTGTCTGAAGAAGACCCGACTTTTCGTCTTAAAACCGACGAAGAAACAGGGGATACTATTATTTCCGGAATGGGCGAATTGCATTTAGATATTATTGTTGATAGGATGCGGCGCGAATTCAAAGTGGAGGCTAATGTCGGTAAACCGCAGGTTGCTTACAAAGAAACCATCAAAAAAATATCCGAAGCCGAAGGAAAATATATTCGCCAATCAGGAGGCAGGGGCCAATATGGGCATGTTTGGCTTCGCGTGGAGCCGCAAGAACGCGGCAAAGGTTTTGAATTTATTGATGAAATAAAAGGCGGCATTATTCCTCAAGAATACATTCCGGCAATTGAAAAAGGCGTTAAAGAAGCGATGGATAAAGGCGTGGTAGCTGGTTATCCTTTGGTTGATATGAATGTCGCTGTTTACGACGGTTCTTTTCATGAAGTTGATTCATCGGAAGCTGCTTTTAAAATCGCCGGCTCAATGGCTTTGCAAGAATGTGTTCGGCGCTCCAATCCGGTAATTTTAGAGCCGGTAATGAAAGTTGAAGTGATTGTTCCGGAAAACTTTTTGGGCGACGCGGTGGGAGATTTAAATTCCAAGCGCGCCAAAATTGAAAAAATGTTTGACTGAGGAAATGTTAAAATAATTTCCGCCAATGTTCCATTGGCGGAAATGTTTGGTTATGCCACCACTTTACGCTCATTAACTCAAGGACGAGGAAGTTATAATATGGAATTTTCCCATTACGAAGAAGTTCCAAAAAACATAGCTCAAGAAATTATTGATGGCAAAAGAAGATAGTATTCATTAAGACGAAAATAAAAAATAGAATTATTTTTTAATAAAAACCGACCACAAAGCGTCGGTTTTTTATTTTATTATAATTGACAACCTTATCCTATATTGATAAGCTAAAAATATCTTTAAAAAACTATTAATATAGGATTACGATTGCAATTTTAGACCAAAATATAAAAAAAGGAGGCGTTATTTATGTTTAATCCCAATATAATAATTCTAAAAATTATTTTTGACATCAATAATCTTGATAAGACAATAATAAAAACTAATGCCAAAAAAGAAGCCATTAAGGAAATACTTGAAGCGTGGCTGCGATATCAAATTGGCAAAAGAAAAGACAAAAGAAAAGCTAATAAAAGGGATGTATATAAAATAACAATCCAATTAGACTTAAGCGATGATAATTTTAATACAATCAGCGATGTGGGAAACGACGGACTGACCTCCGGAATTGTTATGGATGTCTTTAGCAAATTAAAAAAAATTAAGATTGGTAAATTATCTTAAAATGGTTTTGTTTTGTTGCGGCGCTAATTAATGAAATAAAAAATCCGGGCTTTAAAACCCGGGTTTTCTTTTGGCAATGATAACTTTTGGTTTACATAATTAAAGCATTAGGATTATTTAATGTCAATAGTTTAAAAATTTATAAACAGGGTAAAATATAATAAATAAGTATTTTTTTTATAATTGTATTTTATGAAAGATTTAAAAAATATTAACGGCAGGATTCAACAATTAAAAAAAGAGATAAACTATCATCGCTACCTTTATCACGTTTTGGATAAACAGGAAATAAGCGAGGCGGCTTTAGATTCTTTAAAAAAAGAGCTTTTTGATTTGGAGCAGCGATATCCGCAATTTATAACGCCGGATTCGCCGACTCAAAGAGTGGGTGGGAAAGTTTTTGAAAAATTTGAAAAAATTCGTCATCCAAAACCGATGATTTCATTTAATGACGCTTTTTCAGAGCAAGATATGAAAGACTGGGAAGAGCGATTTAAAAAATATTTGGGTTTTGGACCGCAAGCCACAGACTACGGGCTACGGCAACAAAACAAAAAAGCAGTAGTCAGTAGTCTGTTGGCCGCAGAGCCGCTATTCTATTGCGAACTTAAAATAGACGGCTTAGCGATAGAATTGGTTTATAAAGACGGAATTTTAGTTCAAGGTTCTACGCGCGGCGACGGAATTTTTGGAGAAGATGTAACAAATAATCTAAAAACAATAGACGCTATTCCTTTACAACTTCCGGAAAAAAAGGAAGTAATTGAAAATCTAAAACAAAATAACTTAAAAAAAATCGCTTCTTTTTTAGACAAAGAATTCCCCGATGAATTAATCGTCAGAGGAGAGGTTTTTATCAGTAAAAAGGAATTTGAAAGAATAAATAAAGAGCAAGAAAAAAAAGGGTTGAAAATTTACGCCAATCCCAGAAATATTGCCGCGGGTTCTTTGCGGCAATTAGATCCGAAAATCACCGCGTCCAGAAAATTAGACTCTTTTGCCTATGAATTAATTACCGATTTAGACGCAAAAACCCACGAAGAAAAGCATTTAATTCTTAAGTCATTTGGATTTAAAATTAATTTTCACAATAAAGCGGAGAAAAATTTAGAAGAAGTTTTCAAATTCCATCAATATTGGGCGGGAAAAAATAGAGAAAAATTGGATTATGAAATTGACGGCATTGTCGTTATTTTAAACGATAATAAATTGTTTGAAAAAGCCGGCGTAGTTGGAAAAGCGCCGCGAGCGGCTATTGCTTATAAATTTGCATTAAAAGAGGCGGCAACAATAGTAGAGGATATAAAAATTCAAGTTGGAAGAACCGGCGTTTTGACTCCGGTGGCGAAATTAAAGCCTGTAGAAGTCGGCGGAACAATTATTTCCAATGCCACCCTTCATAATTTTGAGGAAATAAAAAGATTAAAATTGAAAATAGGGGACAATGTAATTGTGGGAAGAGCGGGGGATGTAATCCCTCGAATTATCGGCGTTTTAATTAATATGCGAATCGGAAAAGAAAAAGAGTTGAAAATTCCAGATAAATGCCCGATTTGCCAAGAGCCGATTAAAAAAGAAGAAGGGGGAATAGTTTATAGATGTGTCAATAAAAATTGTTTTGCTCAAAATAAACAAAAAATAAGGCACTTTGTTTCTCGCAAGGCATTTGATATAATAGGTATAGGGCCTAAAATAATAGATAAATTCATTGAAGAAAATTTAATATCCGACGCTTCCGACCTGTTTCTTTTAAAAGAGGAAGACATATCGCGCCTGGAACGATTTGGGGAAAAATCCGCGGAAAATATTGTTAAAGAAATACAGGGGAAAAAAACCATTGATTTGCCGAAATTTATTTATAGTTTAGGCATTTTGCGCGTTGGAGAAGAAACCGCGCAATTACTCGCAAAACAAATAACTGCGCGCGCTAAAAATGAAAAGCTGAAAATCTATAAAATTTTAGAAATTTTAAAAAATTTTTCATTAGATGATTTTCAAAAAATTCCCGATATAGGATTGAAGGTGGCGCAAAGTATTTATGATTGGCTTCGCGATAAATCAGCTATTAAATTTTTGGGGGAATTAGAAAAAGCAGGAATAAACATAGAAAATAGAAAATGGAAAATAGAAAATGGAAAATTGGTTGGAAAAACATTTGTGTTAACGGGTGAATTAAGATCAATGGCGCGAAAAGAAGCCAAAGAAAAAATTCGCGATTTGAGCGGAAACGTTTCTGAATCTGTAAACAGAAAAACCGATTTTTTAGTTGCCGGAGAAAATCCTGGCTCTAAATTAAAAAAAGCCAAAGAATTAGACGTAAAAATAATTGATGAAAAAGAATTCTTAAATATGCTATAATTCACGAATGGCAACGAATATTTTTACGAATACCAACAAATAAATTCATTACTATTAATTCTCTAATCCATTACTATAACCAGTATGCCAATAAGCAAAAAAGAAATCCTTCATTTGGCAAAATTATCAAGATTAGAAATATCAAATGAAGAAGCGGAAAATTTTAAAATGGATCTTAATAAAATTCTTGATTATATCGCTGAATTAAACAACGCGGATATTAAAAATACATTCACTATGTTTCAGGTAAATTGTCAAGAAAATGAAATCAGAAAAGATATAATAGAGTTGGACTATAAGGGCCGAAAATCAGATATGTTGGGCAAAATCCTCAATGAAGCGCCCGAATTGGAAGGAAATTATTTCAAAGTGCCGCCGATTTTAGATAAAACAAGCGATAATTAAAAAAAATAAAAATTGTATGTTATTGAAAGATTTTACAATCGCATCATTTCATAAATCTCTTTTGCGAAAGGATTTTTCTTGTTATGAAATAACGGAAAAAATATTAAAAGAGATTTTAGAAACCGATAAAAAATACGACGCATTTTTGAATTTTACTCCTGATTTGGCTCTAAAAGCGGCTCACGAAGTTGACTTGCGGCTGCGTGGAGAAGGAGCTTTGCCGGTTTTAGCCGGCGTTCCGTGCGCAATTAAAGACAATGTTTTGATTAAAAATTATCCTTGTACCGCCGGATCGAAAATTTTGGAAAATTATATGGCAACTTATGATGCAACAGTGATAAGCAAATTAAAAAATAATTTAGCGGTTATCATCGGAAAAACTAATTTGGACGAATTTGCCATGGGAATATCTACGGAAAACTCCGCTTTTAAAATGACTAAAAATCCTAGAAATGTTGAATGGGTCCCCGGCGGAAGCTCCGGCGGTTCGGCGGCGGCAGTAGCCGCCGATGAAACAATTTATGCTATTGGTTCGGATACGGGCGGTTCCATAAGGCAACCAGCGGCTTTTTGCGGAGTGGTGGGCTTAAAACCGACATATGGAGCCGTTTCTCGCTTTGGTCTTATAGCTATGGCATCTTCTTTGGATCAAATTGGTCCGATTGCGAAAACCGTTGAAGATGCAAAATTAATATTTAATGCAATAAAAGGAAAGGACGTAATGGATTCTACCAGCGCGGAGCTTAAAAATAATAAATCCGATTTCAACTTAAAAGAATTAAAAAAAATAATCATAGGTGTTCCAAAAGAGTATTTTGTTAAAGATTATTTAGATTCAATTATCGCCGAACAAATTGAAGAAGTAATTAAAATATATAAAAGCATCGGATTAAAAATAAAAGAAATTAGCTTGCCTCACACTAAATATGCTTTATCTGCGTATCATATTATCGTTTCGGCTGAAGTAAGCGCGAATATGGCTCGCTACGATGGTATTCGTTACGGTTTTTCCGCAAGAAAAAACCACAATGAATCATTACAAGAAATTTATGAAAAAAGCAGGGGGCAGGGGATTGGGAAAGAAGTCAAAAGAAGAATTATGTTGGGGACATATGTTCTTTCGGCTGGATATTATGATGCCTATTATTTAAAAGCTCAAAAAGTCCGCCAATTAATAAAAAATGATTTTAATAATGCGTTTAATCCTTCGGATGCCGTGGTTGATGTTGTATTGGCGCCGATTACGCCGACACCTCCTTTTAAATTGGGAGAAAAAATCTATGATCCTGTGAAAATGTATACTTGCGACATATTTACGGTTACGGCAAATCTAGCCGGACTGCCGGCAATTTCTATTCCTTGTAAAACTGGACTAGTGACAAAAAAAATTCCAATAGGTTTTCAATTGATAGGAAAACCGCTTGAAGAAGAAACAATTTTAGATTTGGGAATTTTATACGAAAAAACAATAAATTAGAAAATAAAAAAATATAAGAAAATGATAAAATAAAAAGTAAAAGTTGAAAATTAAAATAATTCTATTTACTACTTTTTAAGAATAGTGGAACCTCTTGATATTATTATTAACTTTTTGAATAATTTCATAACGCGCGCGTCTATTTTTATTCCAGAATGGTTTTTGGCGTTTATAAAATCTATTTCGGCGTTAATATCCGCTTTGCTTTTTATCGGAATTATCATTATAATTTTAAAAACTAATCTTTTAGCCCAAAAAGTGGAAAAATTTAATGATTTTTTGGGGATGCCCGCAGTTTCTAAAAGAAAGGGTATCAAGGCTTGGCAGCAAATTCTACGAAGACTTCAAAAAGGAGATGAGGCGCAAAATAAAATCGCTATTATAGAAGCAGATAAAATTTTTTCAGAAATTTTAAAACAAATGGGATACCGAGGCGAGACCGTTGCCGAACAGCTTAAGTTAATTACTATTGCTCAACTTTCTAACATCGAAGAAATTTGGCAAGCGCACAAAATTCGCAACAAAATTGTCCACGAGCCAAGTTTTCAATTAAGTAATTACGAAGCTCAAGCTATAATAGATATTTATCATCAAGCTTTTAAAGAATTAAATCTTATTGATTAGTAATATTTTAAATTTTATTCTAATGTTTAAAAATTAATTGGTTGAATATAATATAGCTTCTTGCTTTATTAGCTCGCAATAATTTTAAAATCATTTTATGAAATATTTTATTGCTTCAAAGTGGAAAAATAAAGAAATGGTCAAAATGTTAAGCGATGGAATTAAATTTAAAGGCCATGAAGCTTATTCTTTTTTGGATAACAGCGCTAATTTATTAACGGGCCGACCTATAGCCGAAGACACTCTGTTTTTTGAAGAAATTTTAAAATCTAAAGATTGGAAATTAAATCCTCATGTTTATCAAATTTTTCATTCAGAAATAAAAAATATCCGAAAATGCGATGCGCTTATTTTGCTTTTGCCGTGCGGTATTTCATCCCACTTGGAAGCGGGAATTGCTTATGGATTGAATAAAAATTTAATTCTCATCGGAAAAGCCGAAAAACCAGAAATAATTTATTTGATTTTTGATCAAACGTATTTTAATTTAGACGATTTTTTGATTAATCTACAATAAGCCCGTTCTTTGTCGCAAAACTATTATTGTGCGACAGATATTAAAGAGAAACAGGCGGTTGCAAATCGCCTGATTTCTTTATCCCCTTTCTTCTTTTTGTATATTGCGCCCTTATTAATAAATAATATAATCCCGCAAAAGCGAAAAAACGCCGATTAAAACGCAAAAAGACGCAGAAAAATTAACTTTGAGATGACTTCTAATAATTAACTATAAAAAATTAAAAATATTTTTTACAGCATGCGTATTTCTTATTCTTCGATTGAATTATATGAAAATTGTCCGAAAAGATTTGAATTTCAAGTAATTGATAAAATAAAAACCCCTTCGTCAAAAGAGCAATTTTTTGGCACCAAAATCCATGAAGCGATGAAATATTTTCATAATCCCAATCCCTTGTCGCCGTCCTTGGACGATTTAAGAAATTTTTTTATAAAAAACTGGCAGCCGGAAAATTTAGAATGGAAATTTAAAGACGAGGAAGCTGCTTGTCGCGATGAAGGATTAAAAATATTGGAGACGTATTATAATAAAAATTTTCCTAAAAAATTCAATATTGTTGATTTAGAAATTTATATGGAAGCGCCCATAGAAAATCATGTTTTAACCGGAAAAATAGACCGCATAGATAAGATAAGCGATAATGAGTTTGAAATTATTGATTATAAAACCAATAGGAAAATGCCTTCGCAGGAAAAAATATCTAAAAATCTCCAATTAGCGATATACGCCATGGGATTTTTAAATCGCTGGCCGAATTTTAAAGATAAAAAAATAAAATTAAGCCTTTATTTTTTGAGACACAATGAAAAAATTTCCACTGAAAAGAACGATGATTTATTTGAAGAAAAAAAATATTTTCCTTCTTTGCCGGGGCCGCTTTGTGATTATTGCGGATATAAAAAAATATGCCCGATGTGGAAAAATCTTTATGAAGACAAAAAAATTCCCACCGAAGGGGAATTGAAAGAATTTATAAAAGAGTATTTTGAATTAAAAGACGTTTCCGACGAGGCCGATCGGCGACTAAACCAGCTTAAAAAATCCATAAATGATTATTGCGAATCTCATAATGTAGATAGAGTTTTTGGAAACGAAGGATTTATTACCCGCGCAATTCAGACGAGGACTAATTATGATTTGGAAAAAATACGGAAAATTCTTGAGCCTTTGGGATTTTGGCAAAAAATCTTGGCCGTAGATAAAAAGAAATTTGATTTATTAATGAAAAAAATAGAGCCGAATTTGGCTCAAAGAATAGAAAACGAGGCGCGCTTGGAAGATAAAAAATTCAAAATTTTTAAAGCGACCAAAGGAAAGTATGTATAATACGAATCTACAAAAAATAAATTGTTTTTAATTTTAAATTTTGTATTTTGATATTATTTTGAATTTTGCGCTTTGCGCTTTGGATTTTTAATTCGCAATTTATATTTGTTAGTTGGCATAAAATTCACATTATTAGCATTATAATTATTCACTGCATTTTTCAATGATAATCGGAGTATTGATTACCATTTTGGAAGCTACCAAAAATCCCAAACCGAAACAAAGAGAAGCTATTAAAAATACAAAAATTCCAACGATAATTTCTTTTTTATAATTAACGCAGGTATCTAAAATTTTATTTATAATTGACAAAAAATAAAGATTCATATAAAATGGTAATATTATTTAAAATTGATTTATGGCTTCCCGTCACTAATTTCATAATTACATATTTCTATACGGAGCATAAATTGCGAATCGCCTAACGGCTTACATCATTATGCTTCAAAGATATTACAAAAAATTAGTGAGGGATGTTCATTTTTGTAGTTGATTTTTTTGATTTTAATATTAAAATCAAAAAAATCAAACAAAAATGGCGCATGTAAAGTCGGCCGGGGCGGCCAAACAGGGCGAAGATTCTCGCTCTCAACAATTAGGAGTTAAATTATTTGACGGGCAAAAAGCTAAAGCCGGTTGTGTTTTGGTTCGCCAAAGAGGCGCTAAATATTATTCGGGGAAAAATGTTAGGCGAGGAAAAGACGATACTCTTTACGCGTCAAAAAATGGATTGGTAAAGTTTTCCAGCAAACAACATTTATCATTTGATAAAAAGAAAAAAAGAGTGGTTGTCATAAATGTAATATAAAACGAAAATAATCCAAATTTATTCCAAATAAAATCCGCTAGGTAAGGGCGGGTTTTTTAATTTAAAATTTAATTAATTAGCGATTTATTCTGGCTTAATCGCCAATTTTAACTCCGCGACAATATCATAGCCCAGATTGATAGGGATTATGTTTTCACCGAAGGTTTTAATGGATTTATCTAGTCCAATAGCATTTTTTTCAATCGCAATCCCCTGCTCCATTAAAACATCCATTATGTCTTTGGCAGAGACCGAACCAAATGCTCCTTGGGCTTCACCGGATTTTAAATGGATGGTTAGCGAAAGATTTTTGATCTTATCAGCTAAAACGCGCAGCTCGGATTTTTTTTGTTCTTCTATTTTGGCCCACTGAATTCTTTTTTGCTCTAATGCTTTTAAGGCTAGTTTCGTCGCTAGTTCTGCTAATTTCTTCGGGAAAAGAAAATTTCGGGCATAACCGTCGGAAACATTTTTTATGTCGCCCTTTTTTCCGACTTTATCAATATTTTGAAGCAAGATAACTTTCATTTTATTAGCCTACTGCTGACAGACTACGGACTATGGCATATTTGATTTTTTTGCTATAGTCTGTAAACTGTAGTCTATAGACAGATTAAATAAATTTTAACTTTGGCAGTTCTAATTTCCAGTCGCGGTTGTTAGATTTTTGCGCCCTGATTTCTTCCAATAATACTTCTTTGGCTTTCGTAAGCTGAGTATCGTTTTCGGATTTTGCGTCTTCTTCGGTTATTTCCACTCTTATGTCCGGTTCTAGTCCTTGGCCCTCTATCAAGTGGTCTTTCGGCGTCAACCAATTAGCAACGGTAAATTTTACCACTGAGCCGTCGGAAAGCTCTTTCACATTTTGAACCGATCCTTTGCCAAATGTTTTTTCGCCTATAAGTTTAATGTCTTTATTGTCTTTTAGCGCTCCTGCTAAAATTTCTGCCGCCGAAGCGCTGCCTTCATTTATTAAAATAACCGTCGGGATATCGGCAAGAGGCGATGTGTTTTTAGCCTTCATAATTTTTGGTTCTTCTCCGCTAGCCACTTGTTTTACCACTATTTCACCGTCTTTTAAAAACCAACCGGCTATATTTACAGCTATTTCTAAATATCCGCCAGGATTATTCCGTAAGTCCATAATTAATCCATCGGGTTGTTTCAAAAGCAGTTCCACGGCGGTTTTATAAAAATCCATATTAGAATTTTCATTAAAATTGTATAGATTTAATTTGGCGATTTTTTGACCCTGTTCTTCTATGAATTCTAATTTAAGCGACGGCACTTTAATGATAGATCTTTTTATTTTAAATTCTTTTGATTTATCCCACGTTTCCCTAAAAATAATAAGCGCAACTTCTGTGTCCGGATTGCCTCTTATTAATTTTACAGCTTCATCTATTGAAAGATTGTGGGTGGCTGTATTATCTATTTTAATTATTTGATCTTTGGCTTTAAGGCCGGATTTTTCCGCAGGAGAATCTTTCAGCGGAGAAATAACGGTCAATATTCCTTTTCTTGTTCCTATTTCAATGCCTATTCCGCCGAAACTGCCCGCAATGTCTTCTTCAAATTTTTTAGCGTCTTTTGGGGGCAAAAACATTGAATACGGATCGTCCGTCGCCTCCACCAATCCTTTACTGGCGCCATAAATTAATTGATTTACCGTTAAAGATTCTCTTTTTAAATAATTAGTTTTTAATGTTTTCCATACTTCCCAAAAAATTCCGAAATCTTTGGATTGAATTTCTTCCGGTTTATTATTTTCTATATTGCACGGCATTTCCACCGCTACTCGTTCTGGTTCTTTGACCTCCGCAATAGGATTATTTTTAATGCCAAAAAAATATCCTGTCGCGAAAGAAACGACTATAACAACAATAAGTAAAATTTTTGATTTTAAATTATAATCCTGCATTTTTGTTCAAAAAGTTGCTTTTTGCAATGAGCCTATATGGAGTAATTGTAAAACGCTTTTTATTAATATGATAACAAAAAATTAACCCACTTGCCAAAGCCCCGAGCCATCCGCGAAAAAATTTCTATTTTGCGATGCTATTATTTATTCTATGTTTTTTAAAAGATGCATCTGGCTTTAAGCGATGGCGGGCAGGCAATTTCCAATTTTTAATTTTTAATTTCGAATCAATTTTAAATAAATGAATTTTAAAAGCAAGTTTCGAATTTCAAAAATTATGATTTGATTCAAAATTCTCCGCCAAGGGCGGATCCGCCTCGGGCGGAAAAATTA
>CAYTHZ010000013.1:17252-17522 GCA_964437745.1 uncultured Candidatus Saccharibacteria bacterium | reverse complement strand
TTTCTTTTAAAATTACGGGGCAATCCCTGGATGATAAAAAGAGATAAAATTATGGAATCTATTCCGCCCGCGTCGTCTTTTAACAAATTAAAACTTTCTAAAATAATTTTCATTGTCCCTGCGGTTTTATTTTTGGCCGCGGCTTTTTATTTCGGCGGATTTCAGAAATTCTTTTCCAAGCAACCGGCGGGCTACGAAGAAGTTTTCGCTTTAGTAAATGATAAAATTTCTCAAAGCGCCGCCATTGTTATTTTTTTACCTGAAGATGTT
>CAYTHZ010000013.1:0-17242 GCA_964437745.1 uncultured Candidatus Saccharibacteria bacterium | reverse complement strand
CCAAGGGCGTTAAAATTAATCTTGCGGAAGCGAAAGACAAAATATTATTTGAGCCGAAACTTGAAGGAAAATGGCTTGCGCCTCTGGCAGACGGTAAATTCGTATTTAAGCCGCAATCAAAATTGGAGGTTGGCAAATATTACGCGGTGGCTTTAAAAACCGCGGATATTAATATTGAAAAAGATTTTTTGGCGGACGAAGACCCGAAAGTGGAAGTGATTTTGCCGGCGCAAGATTTTGAAGCGCCGGAAAATTCGGAAATTACGATAATTTTCAACAGGCCCATGGCGCCTTTGACTACATTAGATGTATTAAAGGAAAAAGATATTCCGGTGGAAATTATTCCCCGGACTGCCGGAAAATTCAAGTGGATTACCACTAGGAATCTGCAGTTTATCCCGGAAAAAAGATTGCGGCGCTCTTCAAATTATACGATTCGCGTGAAGCCGGGGTTTGTTTCTATGGATGGGCTGGCGGTTCCGGAATATTCCCATAATTTTAAAACCCGGCTTTTGCGTTATGAAAATGAAGGAAACAATGCCAATTCGGCGCAAATCATTTATAACCAACCCATCCGCCTGTATTTTAACCAGCCCATTGATTTGGAAAAAACCAAAGCGGAAATCCAGGTTATTGAATCGGCGAATAATGAGAAGATAGGTTTTGTCGCGGCTTACGGCGCTCGCGCGGTTTATGATGAAAAGGCAAAGAAAAATAAAATATTTACCGATAAATCCGTTCTGGAAATTTATAACGCTAAAGACATGTTCGGCAGGGAAAGGTTTTGGGATTTCAACGCGCAATACGGTTACGCGGTTTTAAAAGCTTATCCATTAGAGGGGGATATTATTGCCAACCAGCCCATAAGCGGAACAATTCAAGTAACGGAAATTATCCATTCAATCGGAGCTGAATCGGAAAGAAGCAGATATGCGAATGTTGGAATGTTTGATCCCAATGGAAAATTATGGATTATGTTTTATGAAGATATAGATAAAGACGCAACGGTAATTCGGGCGGGAAATTTAATAAAAGAAATTACTTATGGCGAAAAATGCAAAATTGACAAAGAAACCGGAGAAGTTATGTATTCTGGAAACAATGAGTGCGAAAAAGAGACGGATTATAAAAAGCTTTATGTAAAATTTTACGAAGAAAAATTAAAACCCGGCGACGCAATAAACTTGGAATTTAAAAAAATCGTCAATAAGGGCGGTTTGCAGATTAATGCTGAAGAATTTACAAAAACGATTTTAACATATCCGGCGCTTCGCATAACTAAAATTTCTCCTTCAAGCGGCAGTTTTAAAGCTTCGGTTAGCGACTTGAAAATTTGCAGCAATAATCCGCTGAATGTTGCAACAGAAGATAATTTTTACGAAAGAGTAAAAGCTAATTTAAGCATTGGAAAATTCAACTGGTTTGAGTCGTTTAAAGTAATGCCGGATAGCAGGTCAATATGCGCTGTTGGAGAATTTGAAAATAATATACGTTACGGACTGATTCCCGAAAGCCGATATGAGCTAACATTGAATTTGGTTGACGACTTCGGCCAGACGGCGATTAAAAAGGCTGTTTTTACAACGGGAAAAGCGCCGGCAATATCTAGAAAAATTTATAATTTTCAGAAGATTTATAACATCGCTTCTCCCGAAAAAACAAAATTGACTTTTGCCGCCGAGAACTTGGAGTATGTTAATCTGCGCATTTGCGAAATAACGGCCGAAAGGATGCTTGATTATTTGGGGAATTGGCCCGATGCGTCTTTTTTGCCGCCATCTTTGGGATGCGTTGATGAAATCAGAGAGGTAATTAATTTGCCGAAGAAATACTGGACTAAAAATTATTTCCAGATAAACCTGAAAGATTATCTTAAAAAAGAAAAGGGGTATTATATAGTAAGCTTGGGCCATCCGGAATACCGGCAATTGGATTGGCGATGGAATCCGGAAAAACTGTCTTACGAACAAATTCCCGGAAAACAGATTTACGAACGGGTATTTTTAAATATTACGGAATTTGCGGCTCAGGAAAAAAGATTGAATTGGCGCGCCGACAATAATTACAACGGAATTTCTTCGGATATTAAATCCGCGGTAAAAGACAGGTGGCAGAATCTTTACTGGGTGAGTGAATTTAAAACCCTGAATCCGGTTTCCGGCGCCGAGATTTCTTTGTATAAAAAGAAAAATAATAGATGGGATTCGGAATTAATGAAAGTTAAATCTTATTTCACCGATTCACAAGGCATAGCTAAAACCGAGGCTATTCCTGATTTGGAAGCCGCTATCATTAAAAAAGGAAACGACAGCGCGATTATTTCGGAATATGCGGATAAATTCAGGTGGGCTTCTGATTCTTATTTTATGAGCCGCAATTATATTTATACAGACAAGCCCATTTATCGGCCCGGTCAGGAAGTTTTTATAAAAGGAATCCATCGTTTAGGATACGACGGAAATTATGAAATTTTAAAAGGCAAGAAAATAAACTTGGAAGTTTTTAACAGCAAGGGAGAGTCGGTTTTCAACATAGAGCTGGATGTTAATGAATATGGAACTTATAATTCCAGTTTTATTTTAGACAGCCAGGCGCCTTTGGGAACATATAGTATTCAGGCGGGTGGCGGCGATATATTTTGGTTTGATGTTGAAGAATATGTTCCCTCGCCGTTTAAAGTGGAGATAAAATCCGACAAAGAAGAATATATTGCCGGCGATATAATGAAGCTTGATTTAAGCGCCGATTACTATTTCGGCGTTCCGGTTGATTCGGGGACCGTGGAATATGCCATTATGAGCCAGGATTATTATTTTGACCGATTTAAAGACGGCTTGTTTAATTTTGACAGCGGCTGGTATTACGACTATTCGGCTCCTTACGGAGATAAATTTATTTTGCGAGGGAAAACAGAGCTGAATCAATCCGGGAAAGCCCGAATTGAACAAGTTTTAGATTTTAATAAGTTTTTCAAAAACGAAGAAGGGCAAAAAAGCAAAATATTTGTTTTAAATTTCACGGCAAAAAATCAAAGTGGCCAGTCGGTTTCAGCGCAAAAGTCTTTAATTGTTCATAGAGGAGAATTCTATCTGGGTGTTAATATTGATAAGGCGTTTTTGGCAAAAGGCGAGCCGTTTATGGTAAAAGTTAAATCGGTAAATACGGAGGGCCGGCCGATATCCGTTCAAAATATATCTTTGGAAATTAATAAAACCAAATGGGAATATTTCAAGCGCAAAGAAGTTGACGGCGGATATTACTACCAGTCAACTATGAAAAAAGAATTGGTTAAAAAAATAAACGTAGGTACTAATTCCGATGGAAATTTTAGTCAGGAATTTAAAATTGACAACGAAGGAGAATATGAATTGAGCGTTTTTTCGTTTGACGGCCGACAAAATAAAATTGTTGCCAGCCGTGATTTTTATGTCTATGGTCCGCAAGAAACCGTAGTGCGTCCGACTAATAATGAAGAATTGGAATTGGCAACTGAGAAAAGCAAGCTTGATGTGGGCGAAACCGCGAAAATTATCATTAAATCCCCTTATAAAAAAGCAAAAGCGCTGATAAGCATTGAGCGGGGAAAAATTTTTGATTATGAAATTATTGATGTTAACCGAAATTTAACGGATTATAATTTTATGATTAAAGAATCTTATATTCCCAATGTTTATGTTTCGGTTCTGCTTTTATCAGACGGTCCGGAAATTAAATACGGTCAAATTGAATATAATATCAACACAAAACAGCGGGAAATCAACGTATTTTTAAAGACTGATAAATCCCATTATTTGCCGGGAGAAGAAGCGCGATTAGACGTGGAAACGCGCGATTTTTTGGGCAGACCTGTGTCTGCGGAGGTTTCGCTTGCGGTTGTGGATGCCAGCGTTTTAGCTTTAAAAGGAAATCAGAAAAAAAATCCTGTGTTATTTTTCTACCAAGGTCTGCCTTTAACCGTGAATACTTTTTCCAATATAAAAAATATTCTTTATGAAACGGAAATTCCTTTCGGAACCAAAGGCGGCGGCGGAGCGGATGTTGCCGAAGATTTGGCAAAGAAAAAACGAGGCGAGTTTAAAGACACTGCTTATTGGAGCGCCGTTGTTGTTACGGACGCGTTTGGAAAATCTACTGTTTCTTTTCGTTTGCCAGACAATTTAACCACTTGGCAGGTTGAATCCGTGGCTGTTTCCAAAGATACGAAACTGGGAGCTGGCTATCAAGAATTTAAAGTTAATAAAAACATAATGGCCGTTCCGTTAAAGCCGAGATTTATAATTCCCAAAGACGAATTTCTTTTGGGCGCTCAAATATTTAATGAAACGGATAGCGGTCAAAATATTAAGGTTTCTTTAACGAGCGATGATTTAGAAATTCAGGGAGTAAAAGAGCAATCAATCAGCGTAAAATCCAAAGAAAATAAAATTGTTTATTTCAAAGTTGCGGCGCCTGCGGCAAAAGAAGAGGGAAGCCACCGATTTATTTTTTCCGCGAAAAGCGATAATTTTGAAGATATCGTTGAACAGTTAATTCCTATACGGAAAAATAATACTTATGAAACAACGGCAACGGCATACTACGCGTCGGCAAGCGCCGCGAAAGAATATATTTATGTTCCGGATAATGTTTTAAAAGGCAGGGGCGGCATTGATATTAAAACCAACGCGACTTTGGCTGTTTTCCTTTCCGACGCTTTGAATTATTTGGTTTCTTATCCTTACGGCTGCAGCGAACAGATTGCCAGCAAGCTAAGTTCTATCGCCATTGTAAAACGGGGGCTGAATTTAAAGAATGTCGAAGACAAATTCCGACTGAAAAGCGTAAAATTTGAAGATAAAGAATATTCAATTGATGATTTAGTTAGAATTGGATTATCAAGGATTTATGGCAGCCAAATTTATGAAGGCGGATTTTCCTATTATGGAAATTCTGGTCCGAATTTTTATCTTAGTTTGCATATAGTCAATGTTTTGAAAGATTTGGAATTGGCGGGATATGAAATAAATAGATCTGTGTTAGATAGGGCGGTTCGTTACTTGGCGGCGACTGTTATTTCTAACAGGGATATTAATCGAAGCAATGATTCGGTAATTCTTGCCGCTTACGCGCTTTCTCGTTTTTCGCAGTATAAAAATGAAAATGGAACGCTTTCCAATCTGGTTTCGGTAATTTTAAAAGATGAGAAATTTGTCAAAGAAGATATATCTAATACTTCTTTGGCTTATTTGGCGATATTACTTTCGCGAAAAAATTATAATTTCGGACCGGATATGAAAGATAAAATATATAAAATTCTGGAAAGTAGAATAAAGATTGACGCCCGCGGCGCTTTTTTGGGCGTAAATCATAATAATTGGATTTATGATTATTATGAAACCTCGATAAAAAATACGGCGCTTTTTTTGAAAGTTTTGGTTTCTGATAAAAAAAATAGCCCCTTGTCGGATAAAATATTAAGATGGATTTTAAAAAGCCGGGATAAAGAGGGAGCTTGGGGTTCAACAAACAATACTTTGGCGGTAATTGACGCTTTAACAGATTTTTTGGAATGGAAAAGAGAAACAGAATCGGATTTTGAGTTGAAGTTGTTGTTTGATGGTTTGGAAGCCGCAAAATTTGATTTTAATAAAGATTCTATTTTAGAGACATTTGGGAAATTTATTCCGATTGACGATCTGAAATTCGGAAAAATCAGCGCGTTGGAATTTGTAAAAACAAACCGCAACAACGCCGCTAATACTTTTTATTACGATATGTCTTTTAAATATTTTTTGCCGGTTAATTTAATTCCGCCACGCGACGAGGGTTTCAGCATAACGAGGCAGTTTTATCATAAAGACGACGAAGATAATAAAAATCCGGTTATTAAAGCGAAGGTCGGCGATGTGTTAAAAGAACGTTTAACCATCACTGTTTCCCGGGATCGGAATTTTGTCAGTATTGAAGATTTTATTCCAGCGGGAATGGAAATTGTTAATTTGCGGTTGGCGACGGAAGATAAATCTCTTGAAAGACAAACCGATTATTATGATTACGACGGCGGATGCGGGAAAATGGGATGCGGAAAATCTGAACAGAATATTAAATTAACTTCTGCCGATGTTTTTTCCAAGAATGTCGCTAAAATTTTGAAAAATACACTTGCTTTGGCGTTTCCTTCTTTTGAGATTGAAGAAATGGAGGGTGATTTGCCGGATGAAGAATATTTGCCCGCGCGGATTCGCTATAATTATTTGTATCCGGATATGGAAGAATTTCACGATGATAGATTATTTATTTTTAAAGAACGATTATCGGCCGGCGTTTACGAATACGATTATTATGTGCGGGCTTTGATTCCCGGAAAATATCATCATTTACCGGCAATAGTTTCCGAAATGTATTTTCCAGAAAATTTTGGCAGAACCAAAGGAGAATATTTTGAAATTGAAAGATAAGACAGCGTGATAATTTTTACGGCCGGGGGATTTAAAAAATCTTCGCAATTATTTGCGAAGATTTTTTTAAATCCGCTCGGAGCAGGTAATATTACTCAGATTCTATTTTAATTTTTATTTTTTCTTCCGTTATCCCGCCAATTTTAGCTTTAATTTCATATTCGCCTGGCCTTGATGGTTGCCAAGACAGATTGTCGCCATTGCCGAAAAATTTTCCGTTAATAAACCAATCGGCTTTTTCATTCGCTTTTAATGGAATAATTGTATTTTGTTCAAAAAGAAAAACATCGTCTTTGTGGGGATTATTGATCAGCTGTGATTCTTGGAGTAAGCCGCGGATTTTTTCATAGTCGTCTTTTTCCAGTCCGTATTCTAAAGAATTATTTTCATAATATTCTTTGATTTTATTAAAAACAAATGGTGTTTGCTTATTGTATTCTGAATTAAGCATTAATTGCATTGCTTCGCGCCATATTTTTCCGGCTCCGGACTGTCCTGATATTTGGCGCATGGGTCTATTTTGAGAATTGCCAAGCCAAACGCCTATTAAAAAGTCCGGAGTATAGCCCATTATCCAGCTGTCGTGGTAATTATAAGAAGTGCCGGTTTTTAAAGCATAATTATTTTGCGGCAAATTTAAGTTGCTTTTTAAACCGAATTGATCGCTGGCTGTCTGCCTGTCGGAAAGGATTTTATTAATTAATTGTATGAAATCTTCGTTAATAATTTTTTGTTCTGAATTAAAATCATTGATTCCACCAATAGAAATTGGGTCTTGTCCGGAAGGAGTTTTGTATATTTTTAGCGGCTTCAATATTCCGCGATTTGGAAAAATAGTGAAATATTCAGACAACGCCAACGGGCTCATCTCTAAACCTCCCAAAGCGATTCCCAGAGCGTAATTTTCTATTGGTTGAATTGTTTTCAGTTGTAAATCGTTTTCAAGAAAATTATAAAAATTTTTTAATCCGACATATTCAAGAGTTTTTACCGCCGGAACGTTTAAGCTGTTGGAAAGAGCGTAATGCAGAGTTGCCGATCCGTAATATTTTCCGTCATAATTTTTTGGATATAGCGGAAATCCCGCGCTGATTTCGTATTTATATTCTTTATCATCAACCAAGGAGTATGGCCTGGCGCCTTTTTCAAAAGCTTTTGCGTAAATGAATGGTTTAAATGTTGAACCTATGGGTCGCGGTTTTGCCGCCATATTTATCTGATATCCTTGCGTTTGGCTGTTTGGATAGGGCGAGCCGACTATTGCCAGCAGTTCGTTTTCCGGAATCTTTATGACGATAATGACGCCGTTTTCGGCATTGGCCAAAGCTAAATTTTCAATATTTTGACGAAGAATGTCGCGCAATTTTTTTGTCAGAGCCGCGTCTATTGTTAGTTGGCAGGAATTTCGGCATTTAATTCCTAAAGAATTAATTTCAAAAGAAGATTCGTGTTTTCGAGTCATTTTGTCGCTTTTAGGAGTTTTAAAATTATCGGATTTTATATTTTCGTCTTTTAAAAAATTTTTAGCAAGCCAATCGGCCATTTTTTCATTTTCATAAGTTCTGGGATAACGAATCGAGGGGCTGCTTAAAGAGGCAAGGAGTTTTAACGTTTCTATATTAGAAAGCGTTTCCGGGTCTTTATTGAAATAAAAATAACTTGCTTCTTTTAATCCTTGCGCTTGGTTGCCGAAATAAGCGGTATTGCCATACATTGTTAATATTTGTTCTTTGCTTGCGTATAGTTCCAGCGATACGGCATAGGCAGATTCAATTATTTTATTTTTTAAATTTCTTTGTCCTTCGTTTTGCAGCAGGATTTTGACGAGCTGTTGAGTGATGGTGCTTTGCCCTTTTGATTTTCGCGAAAAAACATATTGAAAAGAGTCGCGGGCAATGCTTGCGGGATTGATTCCTAAATGATAAAAGAAAAATCTGTCTTCTTTTTTTATCAGCAGTTCTTTGAATCTCAAAGGAACGGATTCTAAATTTCTGGAATAATATCCTTTGGGATTAGGCTGGATATAAATCGGGATATTATTGCGGTCGGAAATTATTACTGATTGCTGTTGGATGTATAATTCTTTCAGTTGTTTTTGAAGCGGGTAAGCGGCGGCTAATAAAATAAAAATAGCCATCAATAAAGCGGCAAAGGATTTTTGAATATTGTTTTTGATTATTTTACAAATCATCATTAATAAAAAAACTATCTCCTATATGATGCGATCGCATCATATAGGAGATGACTATGGCGGTTTGCTTGCTAAAATTCCTAGAACAATCCACCATATTAGCTGGCCCTGATGGATGGTCCAGAAAAAGTGGTCGGAAAATCCCCAGAATAAAAAGATGGAAAGTAGAAAGTAGAAAGTAGAAAGTAGAATATTTTTATTTTGATTCCAGGAGTGTCTTATTATGAAGAATAATAAAATTAAAAATAAAGCTAATCCGACGATGCCGATTTCCGAGGCGATTAAAAGGTAAATATTGTGAACCGGTTGGAAAAGGTGGGGATAAAAAAATCCATAATCTTTCCAGATATTATTTTGGTTTAAGTGCCAGATGTAATTTCCAAAGCCTATGCCTTTTATGGGAGACTGTTTTATCAGGTCCACAGCCATTTGGTTGTATCTTAAACGATCGTTGATTGCGGATTCGCCCAATGAAATATTGGCTCGAGCAAAAAGAAAATTAAAAAAAATAATAATCAAAAACGCGCCAATAAACATAAATATGGCTGTTAATTTGGCGGCATTCACAAAATATTCGCTTTTTAATTTTTTATTTAAAAGAAGATAGAAAAGCGCCAACGGAATAAAAATGGCGGCAAGCAAAATGGCGCTTCTGGAAAAGCTGAATATTATTCCTAAAAACAAAAAATAAAAAATGCCGACAAGTCCAATTTCTTTTAAAAGATGTTTAAATGAAAATCTTGAAAACGGCGGATAATGTTTCCTTTGAAGGTAGAGATAAAAAGCAAAAAATAAAGAAAATAGCAAAATGGCAGCCAACAGATTGGCGTGGGGCAAGGTGCCTGACGCCCTGATTATTTTAGCGCCAAAGAGCCGAAATGTGGCGGTTCCGGGAAGCCCCCATTTAAAAATAGATTCTCCGAGCAGATGGATTCCTATGCTGCTTTGGCTGGCAAATTGCAGAAAGGCGATTAGCGACTGGAAAATGCCGCTTGCTATAATTATCAAAGCGATTTTTTTAAAATCGTAATTTGCAAGATTATTCTTGATGTAGAGAAAAAATAAAGAAAATTCCAAAAGCCGCAGCCATTTTGAAAACCCCAATGCGGAGTTTTCGGCCCATGATAATGAAATTAGCGACCAAGCGATAAATAAAAACAAAAATATTTGGAATTTGGAATTTGGAATTTGGAATTTATTTGGAAATTGTAAATTAGAAATTGGAAATTTTAAAATAATCCATCGGCAAAGCCACATTATGAGTATGCCGATTATTAAAATATCCGCGGCGTAAAGAAATGCCGATTGATATTCGTTGAAAAATTTTTCCCGAAAAAAAATAATCTTCCTTATGTTGAAAGGAAGAATAAAAAGCAGCAAATAAAAAGAAAATTTTTCAATTTGCGTTAAAAAATTTTTCGTCATCCGGTTGTTTAATCGTTTATTGCTTGGCGCAATTCTTCTTCAATCGGGAGCTGGCTGACCGAGCTATCTTTTTTGTGGATTATGCAGTCTCTTTTAGGTATAAAAATTCTTTTTCCGTTTTCTTTGGGAATTATGAAATATTCGGCGTTTTCTTCTATTAAATGTCCTTCGGCTTTGAATTTTTCAATAATTTTTTTAGATTCGTCGGGAGATAATTTGTTGGCAATTTTTTCCATCATAAATTTTTTTATAAAATCAGCAATTTTTAAGACCTGATTTTATTATTGTAATTATATCATTAAAACAAGATAATTTCAAATAAATCGCGCCAATATTAAACTAATTATTCGCGATTTTTTCGCTTGATTTTCGCAGTACTCCGCTTTTATTGCGATAAAAATTTTCAGAATAATACAAGCTGACAATAAAAATAACACTAATGTTATTTTGGAGATAGTTTTCTAATCAATAAATTACGAGCACATTCCCCAGCCGCATGAGAGGCAGGTTTTGCACCCTTCTTGTTCTTTTAATTCAATCTGGCAAAATGGGCATTGGATAATGTTGTTGTCAATCTTAGCAGGAGGCAAAACGATAGTCGGTGTTTTTTCGCTTGCCCCGGCTTCATGGTATATGGAAAGCCCTTTGGCTTTTACGTCTTTTAAGCTGATTAATTCTTCCGGCTTTTGGGATTTTATTTCTTTCTTTTTGGGTGCGCCGGCATAAAGAACTTGTGTTTCTATGGATTTATCGCGGAAAACGGAAATATCCTTGCAGCCCAGCTTGTAAGCCAAAAGATAGGATTTTTTTATATCGTCCACTGTTGCGGATGATGGAAAATTTATTGTTTTAGATATTGAAAGATCGGTCCATTTTTGGCAGGCAGCCAAAGCTTTTATATGATCTTCGGATTTTATATCCAGCGCGGTTACAAATATTTTTTTGAACTTTGCGGGAATGTAGGAGATATTTTTGACGCTTCCTTGTTTTTGAGAAACGTCTTTTATCAATTGTTCGTCAAAGAGCCCTTCGCGCATCATTGCTTGCTCAAATATGGGATTAACATAGTAAAAACTTCCAACCGGCACTTCCTTTTCAAATATTAGGCTGTAAATGGGCTCCATTCCGGAAGAACATCCGGCGATCATAGAAATTGATCCAGTGGGCGCGATGACCGTGGTGTGGCTGTTTCTGATGCCGTTGGCTTTTATTTTTTTAATTAATTTTTTCCAAGCCGACGATTTTTTGGCGGCGTTGTCGGCGGCCGGAAACGGCAGCTTGCCGTCCGGATAAAAACTTTCTTTAAAATAAGGGAAAGATCCTCTTTTGAAAGCCAGTTCCGCTGATTTAATTTTTGAATGGTAGTTGAGGGATTCCATTATTTGTTCCATAAAAACAAGGCCCTCTTCTGAATTATAAGGAAGATCCATCTCCAAAAGAACGTCTGCCAATCCCATTATTCCTAATCCTATTTTTCTGGTTTTTAAAGTCGTATCTTCAATTTCCTGCATTGGATATTTATTGATATCAATGACGTTGTCAAGGAATTGGACTGCGAAATAAATCGTTTCGCGAAATGATTTCCAATCAAACTCAACTTCTTTTTTGCGTCCGTTGGTGGGCTGGGATTTTATGAAAGAGTAAATATTTATGCTGCCCAAATTGCATGATTCATAGGGATAAAGCGGCAATTCGCCGCATGGATTTGTGCTTTGCAGGGGCCCCAATGATTTTAAAAATGGATTGTGTTTATTAAGGTGGTCTTCAAAAATAACTCCTGGTTCGGCAGATTCCCATGCTTGATAGGCGATTAAATCAAAAATGGCGCGAGAGTTAACGCGCTTGGCGATATTTTTCGATTTTGGATTAACAAGAGGAAATGGCGCGTCTCGTTCTAAGTGTTCCATAAAATCTTTTGAAATTAAAACAGAGATGTTGAAATTTTTCAGGGCCAAGTTTCCTTTTTTGGCAGTAATGAATTTTTCAATATTTGGATGGCTGATGTTTAAAATGCCCATATTCGCGCCGCGCCTGATTCCTCCTTGTTTGATAACTTCGGTCATTCTGTCAAAAAGCGTCATAAAGCTTATGGGGCCGGATGCTATTCCGCCGGTGCTTTTTACAAAATCGTTTTCCGGCCTTAATTTGGAAAAATTATATCCTACTCCGCCGCCGGATTTAAAAATAATGGCGGCTTCTTTTAGAGTTTGCATTATGTTGTCTATGGAATCTTTGATATCTAAAACAAAACAAGCGCTGCCCATTCCTAAATAAGTTCCAAAATTTGCTAAAGCCGGAGTGTTGGGCATAAAACGTCTTTTGCTCATTAGGGAATAATATGATTCGATTTCTTTTTCATATTTATTAAAACCCCCATTTTTTATTAAATATAAAAGTTCGTTAAACGAAACTTTTAAATAGCCTTGCTGCGCCATTCTATCAAAAGTTTTTTTAAGCGCTTCAATATGAAATTGGTTTAAAGCATAAGAGCCGATTTTAAATTGCCTGTCGTATTTTTGGAAATCAAAATCAATGAATTTGTAATTTTGCGCATTTTGTTTATTTGGTTTTTTCAGAAAAATTTTTTCATCGTATAGGACGGACGGAAGAGCAGAGTGAATGGCTACGCGGGTAAAAAGCTCTTTTGGGGATTCCAATATTTTTCCACTCTCGTCTTTTTTAAGATAGCGGGAACGCAAAACCCGCAGAGCGTTGATGTCAAATTGTTTGTCGATATCGTCAATGTCTTTTTTGTCAAGAATTTGCTGTTTTTCCGATCTTATTTTTGCGCGTTTTTGTCGATAAAGAATATAGGCTTTAGCGATGCGCGAGTTTCCGGATTTTATTAAAACCTTTTCTACCGCATCTTGTGTTTCTTCAACATTAGGTTTTTTGCCTTTAGGAATTTTTTTCGCTAATTCTCTTATTGTTTCATTGGCCAAATTTTCGGCCAATTTAAAATTTGGCTTTCCTACGGCTTCGGTGGCTTTATAAATGGCGTTAGATATTTTTTTCGGATTAAAGGGAACGACTTGGCCCCCGCGTTTTATAATGTATTTAAAAATTTTCATAATAAATATAATTTTATTAAATTATAATATTACTTTAGGGTGAAGCGGTCAAATTGAACAATGTGGATAACATTTAATTAAAGCTTGACTTTTTAAAAAATTCCCCATAAGGGGAATTTTTTAAAAAAACAGACAAGAGAGAAGGGGGCGCGAGGGTGTCTTAAATTTTATACATCATTTCTTTTTTTAAAAGCCATTTTTCTTTCCAATTGCAGTCATCGGCCATAAAATCTATTTTTTCGGTTTTTAACCGGAAAGCGTCGGTGATTACCTGATAGTGCAGATATTTGGATAAATTGGGAATGTCCGGGCTAACTCCTTCCTGCAGAAATGTGTAAGTATTATTGTGAATCGCGCACAAGGCAATAGCTTTGGCGTCGTTGTTTATATTGACGCTTATTAGCCGCAATATGTTTTTTAAAGCTTTATTTTTTAATAATAATTTAAACGCGCTGGCGAATTCTTTTTCATTAAGCAATGATTCTTTCCCAAATTTTTTTTTATTTAATTTTATTAAGGCGCTAATCTGTTTAAAATTATTAAAGATTATTGTTGTTCCCAAACTTTCTATTTTTTTAAATTCCGATCGCAGATGCTTTTTTTGCTTTGAGGAAAAATGCGATATATAGCGGTTAATATCAAAGTTGTAATCTTTCGGATTTAAGAAATAAGCAGGTTCATTTTTTTGCAAATTTGGAAAATAGCGCAATTCTGATTCGTGGATGTTCCACAATCCTTTATTGCCGGCAATTTGTTCAAGGAAAATGGGCAATGCTTCTTTTTTATGATTTTCCTTAATATAAAACCGGAATTTTTCGTTCCAATCTCCTCCGCCGAAAAATATATATTTATTGATGGATTTATGAAATTCTAATGGCATAAAGCCAATGGCGCGATTTTTGATTTTTCCGACGATAAAATAAGGCGTATTATTGTATGTTTTATTAAAACACATTCTGTATTCCCATAAATCGGTAAGAAATTCATTCGGAGAAAATTTGTTCCAGACCTTTTTGCATTTTTTGATTTCGGATTCAATATGGAAATTAATATTCACTGAAAATAAATTTTGTGTTTTGCGTTTTATATTCGCGCCTGTTTGTATTTAAAGTAATTATGCGCAAACAAATGTGATTGTTGGTGTCGCTGACACTAAAATTGATAATGAAATGCTTATTTTGTTTTCTTTCTTAAAAATGCCGGTATGTCCCAATCATCTTCGGCTGGCAGTTCTTGTTTTGCGGGCTTTTCCGGTTTTGATTCCGATTTGAGGGGTTTGTATTTTTTCTCCGGTTCTTCAAAGCCAAGAAATATTTTTTCTGATTCGGGTTCGGAAAAAATCGGCGGCTGGTGGGGATTAATTTTGGCAAACGATTGGTCAAATCCAGTGGCAATAACCACGACTTTTATTTCGTTTTTCCGTAATTTTGGATTTTCAAAAGCGCCAAAAATTATTTTAGCGTCCGGGTCGACATTTTCTGTCACCAATTTCGCCGCTTCCTGGATTTCCATCATGGTCATATTGTCGGTTCCCTGAACGGAAAACAAAATGCCTCTTGCGCCGTTTATTGATGTTTCTAAAAGGGGCGAATTAATGGCGGCTTTGGCGGCGTTTATGGCCCTGTTTTCTCCTGATGCTTTGCCGATGCCGATTAGGGTGGAGCCGGCGTCTTGCATTATCATTTTAATGTCGGCAAAGTCAACATTCACTATTCCCGGCTCGGTAATTAAATCGGATATGCCCTTTACTGCTTGTTTTAATATATCGTCTACTTCTTGAAAAGCGCGTATCAAAGGCGTATCTTTTTGAATAATATTAAATATTTTATCGTTGGGAATAATAATTGCGGCGTCCACCTTTTCTTTTAATTTGAAAATTCCGTCTTCGGCGATTTTTAACCTTTGGCTTCCTTCAAATAAAAATGGCTTAGTGACAACGGCGATGGTTAAAGCGCCCGCTTCTTTGGCGACTTCGGCTATTACCGGCGCCGCGCCTGTGCCGGTGCCTCCTCCCATTCCGGCTGTAACAAAAACTAAATCAGCTCCCTTTAAGGATTCAAAGATTTCTTCGCGATTTTCTTGGGCCGCTTTATATCCTATTTCCGGGTTCATTCCCGCGCCTAATCCTTGGGTTAAATTTTTTCCGATATGAATTTTTCTGCGGGCGGCGGCGTAGTGCAGATCTTGAGTGTCGGTATTGACAGCAATAAATTCTATGTGATGCATTTTTTCACCCTTATTCATTCGCGTGATAATATTGCCGCCAGCTCCTCCGGCGCCGACCACTTTGATTTTGATTGAAGATTGAAAAGGAGGCTTGATTTGAGGCACAAATAAATAGAATATAGAAAATAGAATCTAGAAAATAAAATTTTATTTATTTTACTTTCTATTTTCCACTTTCTACTTTCTGGTTTTATGGCATAAATACTTTAAACATCTTTTTTATTTTTTGCCAAAAAGAAGAAGATAAATGATGGGGTTCTATCAATTCGGAAAATGCCCACATTCCCAGTCCGGTAATCGTGGCCAAAGAAGGATCGTCGGAATATTCCCGGGAAACATCGGATTCCATGTTTGTTTCTTTGGAAAAATTAGCCAAGGTTCCTATCTGAGAAGTTAATTTCAATTCTTTTTTAATAAGATCCGTCAGTCCCGGAATTTTTGCGCCTCCGCCGACCAAAACTGCTCCGGCTGGCAATTTTCCGTCTTTCCCGATATTTTTTAATTCTTTTTTGATTAAGTCGCAAATTTCCGCAATTCTGGCTTCAATGATTTCGGCTAAATAACGCCTTTGGATAATGGCGTTTTGACAGTCGTCTATTTTTGATAAATCAATTATTTCTTTTTTGGATATTTCCGAAGCTAAGGCCGAACCGTAATTTAATTTAATTTTTTCGGCGACTTCCACGGGTATTTTAAGACCGATGGCAATATCGTTCGTTATGTTTGCCGCGCCCACCGGGAATACTTTGGCCGTAAGTATTTTATCTTCTTCAAAAATAATCATTCCCGTTGTTCCGGCTCCGAAATCTAAAAGAACGGCGCCCAATTCTCTTTGGTTTTTAGTTAAAACCGACCGGCTTGAAAGCAAAGGATTAAAAATTAATGATTCTATTTTATATCCTAAGATGTCTGTGGTTTTGTGAATATTTTTAATGGCAGGAGTAAATCCGTCAATAATTAAGCTTTCTAATTCTAGGCGGATGCCATTCATGTCTATCGGATCTTTTATGCCAGATATTCCGTCCACTGTAAAATCTTGCGGGATTACGTGAAGAATTTGCCTATTGGCGGGCAGAGAAATGATTTTTTCCGATGCTTTTACGGCCCTAGAAATATCTTCTTCGGATATTTCGCCGTCGGCTCGGGATACCGCCACTACTCCCCTGGAGCTTCTTATATTCGTATGATCGCCGTTGATGTTAAGAAAGATATTTTTAATGGGCTGTTTTAATGATCTTTGAAGATCGCCTAATATTTCAGATGCGCACATGGTGGCCTCTTCTATGTCTATAATAACACCGCGGCGCAGGCCTCTTGATTCTTTCTGTGCCAATGATAAGATGACGGGTTTTGATTCTTCGTTGATTGCGAGAGCCATGGCCCTCATTGTGTGCGTGCCCATATCTAAGGCGATGATAGGAAATTTCATTGTTAGAAGTCGTCTCAAAATTAATTTTTCCGCGCTTTTTTGCGTTTTAATCGGCGTTTTTTCTGTTTCTGCGGGATTGTAGGAGCGGATTAACCCCGAAAGAGTCGCTTCGCGACTATACGGGGCAGGCGCGCTTGCCTGCTATCAAGGCAGGGATAATTACGCAAATATATATTTTTGAGATAGGTTCTAGTATTTATAATTTAGAATTTGATATTTTCTTAAAAAGCCATTTTTCTTTATCTTCCATTTTTTTTGCCTGTCTATTTTGGCCGTGCGTAAATCCGGCTAAATGTAAAATTCCGTGTATCAGGAGTTTTAATAAATATATTTCGTAGGTAATTTTTAATTTTCGCGCGTCGGCCGAGATTTTTTCTGGGCAAAAGAATATCTCTCCTAAGGGAAAGAAATTCGGCGGATTGATGAATATTTTTGGCTCTGTAAAAGATAAAATTGAAGAAAT